>NZ_JBEZBW010000005.1:165773-166528 GCF_040647305.1 Saccharothrix sp. NPDC042600
CTCCCCCAGGGAGCCGAGGGCGAGGGTGTGGCCTGCGTCGATGGCGCGGCGGTAGAGCTGTTCTGCTTCGTCGGTGTGGCCTTGCCTGGCCAGCAGCTCCCCCAGGGGGCCGAGGGCGAGGGTGTGGCCTGCGTCGATGGCGCGGCGGTAGAGCTGTTCTGCTTCGTCGGTGTGGCCCTGCTTGGCCAGCAGCAGCCCTAGGGGGGCGAGGGCGAGGGTGTGGCCTGCGTCGACGGCGCGGCGGAAGTGTTCGATCGCATCGTCGGTGTGGCCCTGCTTGGCCAGCAGCTCCCCCAGGGAGCTGAGGGCGAGGGTGTGGCCTGCGTCGATGGCGCGGCGGTAGAGCTGTTCTGCTTCGTCGGTGTGGCCCTGCTGGTCCAGCAGCAGCCCTAGGGGGGCGAGGGCGAGGGTGTGGCCTGCGTCGATGGCGCGGCGGTAGAGCTGTTCTGCTTCGTCGGTGTGGCCCTGCTTGGCCAGCAGCAGCCCCAGGGGGCCGAGGGCGAGGGTGTCGCCTGCGTCGATGGCGCGTTGGAGGTGTTCGATCGCTTCGTCGGTGTGGCCCTGCTGGTCCAGCAGCGCCCCCAGGGGGCCGAGGGCGTTGGTGTGGCCTGCGTCGATGGCGCGTTGGAGGTGTTCGATCGCTTCGTCGGTGTGGCCCTGCTGGTCCAGCAGCAGCCCTAGGGAGCCGAGGGCGTCGGTGTGGCCTGCGTCGATGGCGCGGCGGTAGAGCTGTTCTGCTTCGTCGGTGTGGCCCT
>NZ_JBEZBW010000005.1:166624-200464 GCF_040647305.1 Saccharothrix sp. NPDC042600
CCCTGCTTGGCCAGCAGCAGCCCCAGGGAGCGGAGGACGTCGGTGTGGCCTGCGTCGATGGCGCGTTGGAGGTGTTCGATCGCTTCGTCGGTGTGGCCTTGCCTGGCCAGCAGCAGCCCTAGGGAGCCGAGGGCGTCGGTGTGGCCTGCGTCGATGGCGCGGCGGTAGAGCTGTTCTGCTTCGTCGGTGTGGCCCTGCTTGGCCAGCAGCAGCCCCAGGGAGCGGAGGACGTCGGTGTGGCCTGCGTCGATGGCGCGTTGGAGGTGTTCGATCGCTTCGTCGGTGTGGTCCTGCTGTGCCAGCAGCAGCCCTAAGAAGCCGAGGGCGTCGGTGTGGCCTGCGTCGATGGCGCGGCGGTAGAGCTGTTCTGCTTCGTCGGTGTGGCCCTGCTGGTCCAGCAGCACCCCCAGGGGGGTTAGGGCGTCGGTGGTGGCGGTGGCTGCCCGTTCCCAGGCCGTCTGCGCGACATCGGGCAGGGCTTCGCGATAGGCAGCGAAGCCGATGGGCAGAGCGTCGGCGGGGTCAACCACGTGCAGCAATGCAGGCCACAACGCGTCGTTGACTTTCTCGGGCAGGAGGGACTGACCTGCCTGTGCGCGGTCGAGGAGGTAGTCCGACGCCAGGTCTGTGTTTGAGGAACGGGGTTGTAGGCAGGAACTGGCTCCCAGCACTGGCTGATGTGCCCAGTGCAGCGCCTCGGTGATCGAGGGTCGATCGTCACGGTGCCGCCACGCCGGGGGCAGGTAGTGATGGTGCAGCTCATTCAGCAGGGATGTGGGCACCGGTTTGTGGTATCCGGCGCGGCGACAGTCGACCGCAGCGCTGATCAAGGCTTGTCCCACCAGGAACAGTGGACCATCGCCAATCAACCAGCGGTCCATCATCGCCGTGCCCGCCGCCAGGTACTCGGCGAACCCCTCCTGCGCATCTAGCGCGCGCCGTACCCGACCGTCACGTCCGCCCATCTGCTCGGCGCGCTTCCGTTCGGTTAAGGAGAGGGCTCCGGCCACAGGGATACGCCGACGTCCCTGGATGTAGGCGATCAGGTCGACCGTCGCCCGTTCGATTGTCTTCCCCTCTTCGCTGCCTGCCGTTCCGGCAGTGGTGTAGCGGACAAGCTCCTCGTCGCGCATGGTTGCCACCACGACTGTGCGCCCAGTCCCACCGGACGGACACATTCGTTGCAGCAGCGCTACATCCAGGCCGGCCGTGCCGAGGTAGAGCTCCAGATCGTCTAACCACACCACCGCGCCGTCCGGCACCAGGCCCGCCGAGGCCAGTTCTCGGAGTGCCTGGCCGTCCCGGGGAACCAGTAGCGGATCGTGTGGACGAAGCCGTCGCAGTGCCTCGACCGCAGCCCGTGACTTGCCCACTGCGGCCCGCCCGTGCAGCAGCACCATGCCGCCTTCCGCGATGGCCCATTCCAAGTCTTGGTCCAGGTCCCGCTCCACATACGGGGGGAGGTCCGAGCCGTCGTCGCTGTGGGTGTCGATGGCCGGCTTGACCCGCAGCTGCAACAATCCGACCTGCTCCACCTCGGGCAGGCGCCCGTCCACCAGATGCAACGCCCGCCCCACCAAAGGGTTGGCCGTGTCGAGTACCACCGCCTGACCTAGCGCGTTCGCGCCGCGGTCACCGGACTCCTCCGATGGCAGGCCGAGTTGCCGCCGGATAATCGGGGTCAGCGCCAGTACCAGCGCCACCAGGGTGGCGGGCCAGCTCAGGCCCTCCATCACATTGCGCACGGTGCCGTCACTGGCCACGAGCCAATCCAGCAGGCTCCACCGCGCCGCAAACGCACCCACGGCCACCAGCGCCACCACCGCAAGGGCTATCCGCCACCACCGGCGTCTCACAGCACCTCCCTCAACCCGATCCGCGCCAACCGGCCACGAACACGGGTACAGGAACTGTCGCAGAAGCGACCCGGGCCGCTACACACCACCTCAGCGCAGCCGAGCGCGACCGCCACGAAGCCCCCGGGCCATGCACTACTACCCCTTCAACCTCCTCAAGATCAGAAAACAACGCCCTAACCCGCAAGCGCCCATGCAGTCACCTCAGCCGGTTGGGTTCAGGCGCTTCGCCGGGCGGTCAGCCGGGCACAGGCACGCGACAAGGTGAAGCGCAACGTCGTGCTTCTCTGCGAGTGCCCCGACGGGTCAGGCCGGCAGGCCGTCCAAGTCGCTGACGTTCGAGCAGGCCGAGGCGGTTCTCCGTCAGGCGGAAGCTGACGATTCGACCATCGGGGCCTACATCGTGGTGTCGCTTGTGGGCGGGCCACGGACCGAGGAGGTGCGACCGCTGACGTGGTCGCACGTGGATCTGAAAGGGCAGCCGAACGCAAGGCCGCCCGTGCCGCCGCACATCGCCGTGTGGCGGTCCTTACGGGCTGGGGGTGACACGAAGACCAAGAATGCTCTCGGACAGAGGCATGACCAGCGAGCAGATATCACGGCTGGTCGGACACAGTGCCACCACCGAGACGGAGGAGGTGTACCGCCACCAGATCCGGCCCGTCTTTCAGGACGGGCGACCGTCATGGATCAGATCTTCCCAGCGGTCCTGGGACCGTAGTCACGCAGTTAGTCGCCCAGAGACGGGTCAGGGCCGGTATGTCTTGCGACATACCGGCCCTGAGCTGGTCGGGGTGACAGGATTTGAACCTGCGACCTCTTCGTCCCGAACGAAGCGCGCTACCAAACTGCGCCACACCCCGGTCCCGCCCTGCTCCCCTCGGGGAACCGAACGAGGAGAACTCTACCTGACGTTCCCGCCCACTCCGAACCGGGTATCCCTTTCCACCGCGGACCCCGTCTGACCTGCGTCGACGGGACGCGGCACCAGGGTGAGCAGGCTCGCCTCCGGCGGGCAGGCGAAGCGGACCGGCGCGTACGGGGACGTGCCCAGGCCGGCGGAGACGTTGAGCCACATGTGCGCGCCCCAGCGGGAGACGCCGCGGGCGCGGGAGCGGTCCAGGTCGCAGTTCGTCACGATCGCGCCGTAGCCCGGCAGGCGGAGCTGGCCGCCGTGGGTGTGGCCCGCCAGCACCAGGTCGTAGCCGTCGGCCGCGAACGGGTCCAGGACGCGCGGCTCCGGCGAGTGGGTGACGCCCAGGCGCAGCGCCGCGTCCGGGACCGGGCCCGCGATGTCGGCGTAGCGGTCGCGCTTGAGGTGCGGGTCGTCCAGGCCCGCCGCGAAGACCGCCTGGCCCGCCACCTCGAACGTCCGGCGCTCGTGGGTCAGGTCCAGCCAGCCCCGCTCGACCATCGCGGCCCGCAGGTCGCGCCACGGCAGCGGGATGCCGTGGATGCGCTTGGTCTTCGCCGACGGCAGCAGGTAGCGGGCCGGGTTCTTCGGGCGCGGCGCGTAGTAGTCGTTGCTGCCGAACACGAAGACGCCCGGGCGGTCGAGCAGCGGGCCGAGGGCGCGGATCACCGCGGGGACGGCCTGCTTGTGCGCCAGGTTGTCGCCGGTGTTCACGACGAGGTCGGGTTCCAGCTCGTCCAGCGCGGCGACCCAGCGCTGCTTGGACTTCTGGCCTGGCAGCATGTGCAGGTCCGAGATGTGCAGGACGCGCAGCGGCGCGGAGCCGGGGGCGAGGACCGGCACGGTCGCCTGGCGCAGGGTCCAGTGCCGGCGTTCGATGCCCGCCGCGTAGGCGAGCGTGGCCGTGCCGAGGGCGGTCGTGGCGAGCAGCGTGCGGCCGAGCGTGTTCACGTCTTCGAGGGTAGGGGGTTGACCGGTTCGGGGTGCGCACCGGTGCCCGGTAACGTTTGCCCACATGGCGGAGCTGAAGGCGCGGTTGCAGGCGGATCTGACGGCGGCGATCAAGAACCGGGAGACGGTCCGGGCGGGTGCGCTGCGGATGACGCTGGCCGCGATCACCACCGAGGAGGTCTCCGGCAAGGCCGCGCGCGAGCTGACCGACGACGAGGTGCTCAAGGTCATCACCCGCGAGGTCAAGAAGCGGCGCGAGGCGGCCGAGGCGTTCGCCGGCGCCGGGCGCGCCGAGCAGGCCGAGCTGGAGCGGTCCGAGTCGGCGGTGCTGGAGGACTACCTGCCGGCCCAGCTGTCCGACGACGAGCTGGCCGCGATCGTGGCCGAGGCCGTCGCGGAGGTCGAGGCGCAGGTCGGCGCGGCCCCGGGCCTCAAGCAGATGGGCCAGGTCATCAAGGCCGCCAACGCGAAGGTCGCGGGACGTGCGGAGGGCGGCCGGGTCGCGGCGGCGGTCAAGGCGAAGCTGGCCTGACGGTCCCTTGCGGACCGGCGGAACACGAGCCGCCCGGCCCACTAGACCGGCGGACCACGAGCCGTCCGGCCCACGAGACCTGCGGAACGCGAGCCGCCCGCCACGGGGAGTGGCGGGCGGCTCGTCCGCTATCGGCCCGGCGGGTCGGTCGGCAGGGTGATCTGCGGCGGGTCGGTCGGTCTGCCGTTGCCCGGTGGTTGCGGATCGCCCGGCGCCGGCGGGTTCTCGGTGTTGGTCTCGGTCGGAGCGGGCGGCGGCACGTACCCCGTCGACACGAGCAGCGTGACCACCGTGCCGCGCAACGCCGAACCGCGCGGCGTCTGGCCGACGACCGTCCCCTTGGGCTGCCCGGAGTTCCGGTTGGACACCGTCACCTTGTAGCCGGCCTCCTCCAGGATCCGGGTGGCGTCGTTGACGTTGCGGCCGACCACCTCCGGGATCTGGATCTCCTTGCCGCCCTTGCGGTAGCGCTCCTCCACCGGGGGCAGGTCGCGGCGCGGCAGTCCTTCGTGGACCTTCGTCATGGTCTCGAACCACGTGCGCGCCGGGACCGTGCCGCCGTAGATGTCGCCCTCGCCGCACAGCCTCGGCGGGCCGCCGTTCACGCAGATGCCGCGCGGGCTGGTGCCGTCGTTGAACGTCTGCACGGCGCCCGCGAAATCCGGGGTCGCGCCGATGAACGCCGCCGACTTGTAGTCCTCGGTGGTGCCGGTCTTGCCGATCACCGGCCGGTCCCACTTGACGCCCTTGGCCGCCGCCGCAGCGGTGCCCTGGCCCTGGTCGTCCTTGCTCATGCCGACCGCCAGGCCGTTCGCCAGGCCCTCGGCCACGACCTGCTCGCACGGCGCCTCGTTCACCGGCACCGGCTTGCCGTTGCGGTCGGTCACCTTCCCGACCGGCGACGGCGGGCACCACATGCCGCCGCTGATGATCGTCGCCGCCACGTTCGCCAGCTCCAGGGTGGACACCGGCGCGGGCGACAGGGTGAACGACGCGTTGCCGCCGTTGGCCTTGTAGAACTCGGTCTGCGACACGCGCAGGCCCTGCTCCTTGGCCTTCGGGTTGGGTCGCTCGCCGGCCAGGTTGGTCGCCATCGTCTCGCGCATGCCCAGCCGGGACGCCATGTCCACCACCGGGTCCATGCCGAGCTGCTCCTCCAGGATCACGAACCCGGTGTTCGGCGAGGTCTGCAACGCGGTCTGCAGGTTCATCTGCGGCGGGTAGTTCGACGTCGCGTTGCCCAGGCAGTACCAGCGGGTGCCCGGCTCACCGGTCGGCGGGCACTTGTCGCCGCCGCCCTTGAACACCCGCGACACGTGCGAGTTCGGCGTGGACATCATGTTCTCGATGCCCATGCCCTTCTCCAGGGCCGCCGCCGCGGTGAACACCTTGTAAACAGAGCCCGCGCCGAACTTGTTCTCCACCCCGGACGGCAGGTCGTAGGTGGTCTGGAACTGGTCCGCCTTCAGGCCGTAGTCGCGGTTCGCGACCAGCGCCAGCACCTCGTGCCGCTCGCGGCCCGGCCGCACGACGGCCATCGTGTTCGCGATGCCCTCGGTGTCCTTCGCGACCTGCGCCTCCGCCGCCGCCTTGGCGTGCGAGGTGATCGTGCGGTCCAGGGTGGTCTGGATGGTGTAGCCGCCGGTCTTGAGCTGCTCCAGGCTGAACCCGTTGCGCTGCAGGTAGGTCACCACGTACGAGCAGAAGAACCCGTTCTCCGGGCCGGCGCCGACGCACCCGTTGGGCGGGGTGCGGACCGGCGTCGCGAGGCCCAGCGGCTCCTTCTTCGCGGCCTCGGCGGCGTCCTTGGACAGCTTGTCGTTCTCGACCATCTTGTCGATGACCTGGTTGCGCCGCTCCAGCGCCTTCTCCGGGAACGCCTCCGGGTTCAGCGCGGACGGGCTGTTGACCATGCCCGCGAGCACCGCCGCCTGCGGGACGGTCAGCGCGTCGGGCGTGGTGTTGAAGTACGCCTGGGCCGCCGCGGAGATGCCGTAGATCGTTGAACCGAACGGTACGACGTTGAGGTAGCGGGCGAGGATTTCCTCCTTGCCCAGTTTGCGTTCCAGTTGCAGGGAAATGCGCGCTTCCCGGGCTTTGCGCGCAATCGTCTGCTCCTGCGCCTTCTGCGCCTCGACTTGGTTGTTCCGGGCGACCACGTGCACCAGGTAGTTCTTCACGTACTGCTGGGTGAGCGTGGAGGCACCCTGCGTGACCGCGCCGCTGACCTGGTTGGTCAAGCCCGCGCGAATCGTGCCCCGCCAGTCCACGCCCTGGTGCTCGTAGAACCGCCGGTCCTCGACCGAGACCAGCGCCGCCTTCATCGTGGGCGAGATCTTCTCGGGCGGGACGAGCACGCGGTACTGGTCGTAGAGGTACGCGATGGGCGCGCCGTCCTTGTCCGTGATCGTCGTGATCAGCGGCGGGTCGGTGGTGACCAGGTCGGCGGAGATGCTGTCGACCGTGTCGCTGGCTCTGTTCGACACCAGACCCAGCGAGCCCACGACGGGGAACATCATGCCCGCGAGGAGCACCCCCGCGAGCAGACACAGGCCGAGCAGTTTGAGCACGCCGTTCCTGGCCCTCATGCAGGTCAGGTTACCCAGGACACATCCAGGTGAGACGGGTCGCGGGCCATTCATCACCCTGGATGAGTACGAGTACTCAAGACAGGTAACAGGTGGGCAACCCAGGGTTGGAGGTGGAACCGGAAGGCTCTACAGTCCGTCACTGTCCAAGACAGCAGCCGATGGCACGACCACTCGATGGTGAGCCTACGGCATCCGCGGCAGGGGTGTGGCGGATTTCTGAAGAGTCTGGGCACTGTGTGAACTGAGGTGGGGGTTATGCAACAGGGGGATTGGCGGATCAAGGCTTCGTGCCGTGATGAAGAGCCGGACCAGCTCTTCGTCCGGGGTGCGGAGCAGCGCAAGGCCAAGGTGGTGTGCCTGGGGTGCCCGGTGCGCACCGAGTGCCTTGCCGAAGCCCTGGACAACCGGATCGAGTTCGGCGTCTGGGGCGGCATGACGGAACGGGAGCGTCGCGCGCTCTTGCGCCGGCGGCCCGACGTCACGTCGTGGCACGAACTCCTGGACACCGCGCGCCAGGAGCACCGGGAAGCGAAGGTCGGGTAGTCACTCGCCCGCGAGCCGCCGGCCGATCTCGTGCAGGCCGTCCAGGTCGTGCACGTCGGTCGGCAGCGCGGGCACCCCGACCAGGGGAACAGCCGGGTGCGCGCGGGTGAACCGCGCCAGCAGTCGCCGCTCCCGATCGGCGACCGCCACGCGGTCCGCGTGCACCCGCAGGACCGCGGCCGCCAGGGGGGCGTCTCCCGAACGCTCCAGCTTCTCCGCCGCGGCCAGCGCGCCCGGTGCGGGCAGGGACGCCAGCACCGGGTGCGTGCGGTTGGCCACCAGGCCGTTGATCGGCATGTCCTCCGCGGACAGGCGTTCCACGAAGTAGCTGGCTTCCCGCAGCGCGTCCGGCTCGGCCGCCGCGACCACCAGGAACCCCGTACCGGGTGAGCGCAGCAGGTCGTAGGTGGCCTGGGCGCGTTGCCGGAAGCCGCCGAACATGCTGTCGAAGGCCTGCACGAACGTGGACGCGTCGTGCAGCAGTTGGCCGCCGACGATGGTCGAGACGGCCTTGGTGAACAGGCCGAACCCGGCCCCGACGATCTTGCGCAGGCCCAGGCCGCCGGCCCGCGCGGGCGCGGACAGCAGCCGGATCAGCTTGCCGTCCAGCACGGTCGAGAGCCGTTGCGGCGCGTCCAGGAAGTCCAGCGCGCTGCGGCTGGGCGGCGTGTCCACGACGATCAGGTCCCACTCGTCGCGGGCCACGAGCTGGCCCAGCTTCTCCATCGCCATGTACTCCTGCGTGCCGGAGAACGACGTGGAGATCGTCTGGTAGAAGGGGTTGGCCAGGATCTGCTCGGCCCGCTCCCGGCCCGCGTGCTGCCACACCATGTCGTCGAACGTGCGGCGCATGTCCAGCATCATCGCGTGCAGTTCACCCTTCGGGGCGAACCCGTCGACCTTGACCTCGCGCGGGTGGTTGTCCAGCTCGCGCAGGCCCAGCGACTGCGCCAGCCGGCGCGCCGGGTCGATGGTGAGCACGACCGTGCGGCGGCCCCGTTCGGCGGCCCGCACGGCCAGCGCCGCGGCGGTGGTGGTCTTGCCGACCCCGCCGGAGCCGCAGCACACCAGGACCCGGGTCGCCGGGTCGTCCAGCAGCGCGTCGACGTCGAGCCGGTTCACCGCACACCCCGCCCGACCAGCACCTCGGCCAGCTCGTACAGCGCGGCCACGTCCACCCCGTCGGTCAGCTCGGGCAGCTCCACCGACGGCAGGTCGGCCTCGGCGAGCAGCTCCTTGGCCTGGTGCTCCATCCGCACCCGCGCCGCGTGCTCGACGGCTTGGTCGACCAGGCCGTGCAGCACGTCCTCGTCCACGTCCAGACCGGCGGCCTCCAGGCCCGCGAGCAGGCGGGACTCGTCCACGCGGCCCTCCGCGGCGGCGGCGATGGACCGGGCGGGCAGCCGGGGCGGCCGGACCCGGTTGACGAACACCGCGCCGGGCCGCAGGTCGGCGGCGTCCAGCTCGGCGACCGCGTCGAGGGTCTCGCGCACCGGCATCTCCTCCAGCAGGGCGACCAGGTGGACGGCCGTGTCCCCGGAGTGCAGCAGCTTCACCACGCCCTCGCTCTGGCCCTTGATCGGACCGACCTTGGCGAGGTCGGCCATGGCCCGGGTGACGTCGAGGAACCGCACGACGCGGCCGGTGGGCGGCGCGTCCAGCACGACGGCGTCGTACTCGTGCCGACCCGTCTTGCCGGCGCGCCGCACGCACTCCTTCACCTTGCCGGTGAGCAGCACGTCCCGCAGGCCGGGCGCGAGGGTGGTGGCGAACTCGATCGCGCCCATCCGGCGCAGCGTCCGCCCCGCGAAGCCCAGGTTGTAGAACATGTCGAGGTATTCGAGCAGCGCCGCCTCGGGGTCCACGGCCAGGGCGCGCACCTCGCCGCCGCCGGGCGCGGACGCGATCCGCTCCTCGGCGTAGGGCAGCGGCGCCCGGTCGAAGAGCTGGGCGATGCCCTGCCGGTTCTCGACCTCGACGAGCAGCACCCGCCGCCCGCCGGTGGCCAGCGCCAGCGCCAGGGCCGCGGCGACGGTCGTCTTGCCGGTGCCGCCCTTGCCCGTGACGACGTGCAGCCGGGCGCGGGTCAGCTCGTCGGTCCAGCCGTTCACCGGATCAGCGTATGCGCGTCCGCCTGAGAACCGCCTGGCACGGTCAGTCCATCAGCGTGATGAAGGCCACCGCCATGGCGGTCGCGGCGACGGTGCCCCAGGCCGCCACCGAGGGCAGCCAGTAGGCGATCAGGACCGCCACGAGCCCGACGACGGCGAGGCCGACGAGACCGGCCCGCCACACGTCGGCGCCCCGGGCGTGCTTGCGGTCCCGCGCCTGCGCCATCGCGACGAGCACGAGCACGAGGCCGCCCACCACGAAGGCGCCCGTCGCCACGATCCGCCAGGTCTCCACTCGATCAAGGTAGCGCCGAATCCCCTGGCCGGGCAGGGTTCACCCAGACGAGGGTCGTCCCGATCTCGTGCCCCTCCTCGAAGTACTTCAGCGAGCTCGCCGCGTCCTTCGTGAGCATCCGGAACTCGCCGGACACCGCCGCCACGTCGGCGTGGTCCTCGAACTCCATGCCCCAGGCCGCGACCCACTGCTCGTCCTCGTCCCCCTGCACCACGGCGAACAACCGCGGCGCGAGCCCGCTCACGTCGAGCCGGCCCCCGTCCACCCCGCTCACACAGCCCCCTTGCCTCTCGCAGCGATCGCAGGACGCGGCGCGCGTCCTGCGAACATGACGGTACCAGTGGTGCGGGGTTTCCAGGGGTAATCGATCGGGTGGTTCGCGGAGGCAGAGCCTGCGCCCGCGGTGGTCGGGCACGGACGCCACCGCGTACCCGCTGCGGGAGGGCGACGTGGTCGGGCGGGACAAGATCGTGACCGGCGCGGGCGGCGGGCCGGACGTGGCGGTGGCGGTCGCCGAGTTGCGGGCGTTGATCGACCGGCTCACCCGGGAGGGCGCGGTCGGGGAGGTCCGCGACCCCGGCGCGGTCGTCGCGGCGGTGCGCGAGCAGCCGGGTCGGCTCGGAGCGCCGGCCGCCGTGGCGGGCGGCGCCCGGGACGCCGTCCTGGCCGTGGTGCGCGGCGGGCCGGCGGAGCTGGTGATCGGTCTCGTTGGCCGGACCTGACGCGCCGGCCCGAGCGGTCCGGCTAGGCTCCCCGGCATGCAGAAGTGGGAGTACGCCACCGTCCCGCTGTTGATCCACGCCACCAAGGCGATCCTGGACCAGTGGGGCGAGGACGGCTGGGAGCTGGTCACCGTGCTGCCCAACCCGTCGGGTGAGCAGCACGTCGCCTACCTGAAGCGGCCCAAGGCATGAGCTGGCGGGCCCGCCTCGCGGAGCTGGGCGTCGAGCTGCCGCCGGTCGCCGCGCCGGTCGCCGCCTACGTGCCGGCCGTGCGGTCCGGGAACCACGTCTACACGTCCGGCCAGTTGCCGTTCGTGTCCGGCTCCCTGGCCGCCACCGGCAAGGTCGGCGGTGACGTCAGCCCGGAGGAGGGCAAGGCGCACGCCCGGACCTGCGCGCTCAACGCGCTCGCCGCGATCGACGACCTGGTCGGCCTGGACAAGGTCGTCCGGGTGGTGAAGCTCACGGGGTACGTCGCCTCCGCCGAGGGGTTCACCGGGCAGCCGGCCGTCGTCAACGGCGCGTCGGAGCTGCTCGGCGAGGTCTTCGGGGACGCGGGCAGGCACGCGCGCGCGGCGGTCGGCGTGGCCGAGCTGCCCCTGGGCGCGCCGGTCGAGGTGGACCTGATCGTCGAAATCGGGGAGTGAGATGTCGGACACGTGCCACGAGCTGTTGCTGCGGCTGGCCGGCCGCCTGCCGGACGACGTGCTGTGGCGGTTCCGCGACTGGGCCGCGTCCGACGCCGTCGTGGTGCTGGCCCGCGCCCTGCCCCGCACGTTGCTGCACGACCGGATCGGGTTGACCGACCACGAGCAGCGCCTGCTCGTGGAGGCCCTCGTGCCGCACGGCGCCGATCTTTCCTCGATCAGTTCTGTCAAGGGACTGGACGAGGAGCCCGAACCCGGTTACACATTCACCCCGGAATCACCCGAACGGGTGTCAATGGGAGATTCCGCGACCGTGGTGCTCGGCGCGACCCTGCGCGGGCGCCCCGGGGTCGGCGAAGTCCGGTCCTCGTGGCGCCGGGGTCCGGACGGGACCAGGAGGCTGATCCTGGTCACCGCCACCTCCGGGCACGCCCGGCTGGCAGGCGAACTCCAGCGGGTGCTGCGGGCGTTGGGCGAGCACGACCCCTGCGTGGAGGTCCTGCCCGCCGGATCGGACCTGCCGCCCTACCACCGGGCGGCTCTGGCGGCTTCGGAGCTGGTGTGCACCGGCGCCGAGGCCGACGGGCACCTGGTGCCCGTGTAGACCCGTCGCAGCCGCGCGGGCCGGAAGGAGAGCAGGCGTGACGAACGACGGAGTGGGGCTTCCCGTCCGTTTACACGACCTCCTGTTGGCGTTGGCCGGACGCGTTGACGACGACGCGCTGACCCAGGCCCGGGAGCTGCTGGCGGTCGCCGAACTCGACCGCGCGGTCGAGCTGGTCGTGGGCTGCCTGCTGGCGGGCCGGATCCCGGTGTCGGTGGACGAGAGACGCGAGATCGGCTGGCTGCTCGGCGAGGTCCGCTCGGACGTCGCGCTGGCGGACCGGCTGTTCGCGGTCGAGCAGGTGCCCGTGCCGCGGCACCGGTTCACCGTCGAGTCGGACCCGGCCGACGGCCTGGCCGAGGTGCTGGGCAAGACCCTGTCGGTGCTGCCGGACGTGCGCTCCGTGCGGGCGACGTGGCGGTCCACCCCGGCGGGCGCGACGCCCGGCCCGCTGCCGCAGCGGGTCCTGCTGGTGGACATCGGCCCGTCCGGGTTCGCGCCCGCGACGGCGTACCGGGTGGACGGCGTGCTGCGCCGGGCGGGGATCCGCGCGGTGGTCGAGGTGCTCACCGTGGGGACGCCGATGGGCGAGTACCACGCGGCGGCGTCGTCGACGGCCCGCGAGGTGTTCTTCCAGTCGGCGCCGGTGCCGCCGCCCGCGGCGGCCGGGACCACGTGGTTCGACGGCGAGGTCCGGGACGGGGCACCGGTGGTCGAGCCGGAACCGGTGCCCGCGGAAGCAGAACCCGGCTCCACGTCGAGGCGCTCCCGGGCGGAGTCGTTCGAGGGCGCGCAGCCGTTCCCGCCGAAGCCGGTGAAGCGACTGCCCGTGCGCGAGGTCGAGGAGCCGGTGGAGGAGGTCCCCGCGACCCCCGCCACGCCGGAACCTCCGGCGGCCCCGGTCGCCCCGGCCGAACCGGTCGCCCCGGTCGCGGAGGAACCCCCTCCGCCGCCGGACCCGCGCCCGGAGCTGCCCAAGCGCGCGTCCCGGGCGGACAAGCGCAACCGCGTCGAGGAACCGCCGGTGTCGCACACCGAGGAGACGACGGAGCTGAACCCGGACGACCTGGCCGCGCTGCAGGCGGCCCTGGCGGACGGCAACGCTCCCGCGTCGGTGCACCTGCCGCCGACCGTGGACGCCAAGCTGAGCGACCGCGAGCGGGCCCTGTTGCAGCAGCTCCACGAGGAGCTGGCGCAGCGGGAGCAGCAGTCGTGGCCGGGTGGCGGGCCGGAGTACGTGAACGGCGTGCCCAAGCCGAACAACGGCAAGTACCCGGGCTGAGAGCTGGACAGGAGCGCCGGGTCGTCCACCGACCCGGCGCTCCCGCGCACCTGGCCCGTGGTCAGACGCCTGCCTTGCGGCGGGCCTCCTCGATGATCCGTTGCAGGTGCAGGCCGCGGTGGACGTCGCAGCGGTGGGTGGTGGTGCCGCTGTCCACCATCGCCACGAAGTCGTCCAACAGGTTCGTGTAGCACTGTTGCGCGCTCGTGCCGCGGTCCGCGAGCTGCCGGTAGCCGTGCTCGCCGAACACGCTCACCTCGACCACCGGCGGGTTCAGCGGCAGGGACATGGTCAAGGTCGCCGTGCTCGTCGCGCCGCCCTCGTGGGCCAGGGCCAGTTGCCACAGGCCCGCCGCCGACCGGTGCGCGCTGATCACCTCGGTGATCGTCCCCAGCGCCGCGTCCAGGATGTCGAACGCGTGCGGCCCGATGTCGTCGATCGGACCGCGTTCGTGCCGCCACGGCGAGCCCGAGAACGGGCCGTCCAGCAGCGCGCCGGTCAGCCACCGGGCCGTGCCGCCGACCCACCCGCCGGTCTGCCGCAGCTGCGCGAGCTGCTCCTCGGTCTCCGGCGCGAACCGCCGGGTCAGCACCACCAGCGACGCCACCCCCGCGTCGGCGACGGCGTCCGCCAACCGGGCCGCGTCGTCCACGGTGGACGCGATGGGTTTCTCCAGGACCAGGTGCTTGCCCAGCCCGGCCGCCTTGGTCGCGATCTCCGCCTGCACCTCCGGCGGCACGGCGAACGCGACGGCGTCCACGGCCGCCAGCAGCTCGTCGGGGTCGGCGGCGACCGACGCGCCGTACGACTCGGCCAGCTCGGCGGCGGCCTCGGGGCGGCGGGCCCAGACCGCGGTCAGGCGGGTTCCGGGGTGGTCGGCCAGGCCGGGCGCGTGCACCAGCTTCGCCCACGGTCCGGCTCCGACGAGTCCTACGCGCAACTGTTCGTCCACGACACCCATACTTTCATCGGCCGCCTACGTAAGTCGAGGCGGGCACGAAGATCCGGCCGTTGTTGCCGAACCGCAGCTCGACGCCGTCCGCCTGCCGCACCACCTCGGGCGAGTGACCCCACCCGGCGGGTACCGCCACGACGTGGCCGTGGTCCTCGGACCTCCCCAGCCACACCTCGTACTCCGGCGCGCCGAGCAGCGTGTCCACCTCCTTGACCCAGACTCCCGGATCACCGGGGTCGGCGCTGATCGTGTCGCGGTCGGGCAGGAACGCCAGCACGGCCAGCACCGCCGTCATGCCGGTGCCGACGACCGCGCCGAGCACGAACAGCAGCACGTTGAGCAGGCAGCCCTTCTTCGCGGTGTCCACAGCGGATCATCCTCGTCGTAGGCTCGGGTCGTGCGCGAACTCCCCGAACAACTGGTCCTGCCGGCGGGCATGGTGCCCGACGTCGTCCCCGAGGTGCCGGTGGCGCCGCGCGACGCCGCGACCGTCGTGCTGGTCCGCGACGCCGACACCGGGTTCGAGGTGTTCCTGCAGCGGCGGGTGCTGGGCATGGCGTTCGCGGGCGGGATGACCGTCTTCCCCGGCGGCGGCGTGGACCCGCGCGACGCCGACGCGTCCGTGGCGTGGACCGGGCCCGAGCCGGAGTGGTGGGCGCAGCGGTTCGCCTGTTCGACGGAACTCGCGCGCGCACTGGTGTGCGCGGCCGTGCGGGAGACCTTCGAGGAGTCCGGCGTGCTGCTCGCCGGTCCGTCGGCCGGCACCGTCGTCGCCGACACGTCCTCCTACGCCGCCGCGCGCGAGGCGCTGGTGGCGCGGGACCTGTCGTTCGCGGAGTTCCTGGCCCGCGAGGGGCTGGTGCTGCGCGCCGACCTGCTGCGGCCGTGGGCGAACTGGGTGACGCCCGCCGAGGAGCCCCGCCGGTACGACACGCGGTTCTTCGTCGCCGTGCTGCCCGGCGGGCAGAAGGCGGACGACGTCACGTCGGAGGCTTCGGACGCGGGCTGGCAGCGGCCCGCCGAGGCGTTGCAGGATTGGCAGGAGGGCCGGCGGCTGCTGCTGCCGCCCACGTGGGTGACGTTGTCGGAGCTGGCCGAGTTCCCGGGGGTGGCGGACGTGCTGGCGGCGCCGCGCGAGGTGGAGAAGATCATCCCGAAGCTGGTGCGGGACGGCGACGCGGTCCGGGTGGTCGTGCCGTGACGCCGCGGTACGGGCAGTTGCGCGAGGTGACGCCCTTCGCGTCGGTCGTGCTCGCGGAGAACCCCGGCGTGATGACGCTGGAGGGCACCAACACGTGGCTGCTGCGCGCGCCGGGCGCGGAGTCGTGCGTGGTGGTCGATCCGGGTCCGCTGGACCGGGCGCACCTGGAGCGCGTGGCGTCGTTCGGGCCGGTGGACGCGGTCCTGCTGACCCACGGGCACCCGGACCACTCGGAGGGCGCGGCGGAGTTCGGCCGGCTGGTCGGCGCGCCGGTGCGGGCGGGCAACCCGGCGCTGGGCACCGAAGGCCTCGCCGGCGGTGACGTGGTGGTCGGCGGCGGCCTGGAGATCCGCGTCGTCGCGACGCCCGGGCACACCGACGACTCGATGAGCCTCCTGGTCGAGGACGCCGTGCTGACCGGCGACACCATCCTCGGGCGCGGCACGACCGTGCTCGACGGCAAGCTGCGCGACTACCTGGAGTCGCTCAAGGTCCTCGCCGACCTGCCGCCCGGGACGGTCGTCCTGCCGGGTCACGGGCCCGAGTTGCCGGACGTGGGCACGGTCGCGCGGGCCTACCTCGCGCACCGGGAGGAGCGGTTGGCGCAGGTGCGCGCGGCGGTCGAGCGGCTCGGCGGCGAACCGACCGCGCGCCAGGTGGTCGAGGTCGTGTACGCGGACGTCGACCGGTCGCTGTGGCCCGCCGCCGAGTGGTCGGTGAACGCGCAGCTGGAGTACCTACGCGACGCCTGACGGGTTGTCGATCACGTACCGCCAGCCGTCGGCCCCCCGGCGGGCGACGTCGGTGGCGGTGCCGGTGACCTCGCCCAGCCGCCAGTCCACGACGAGCAGGGCGATGTCGCCGTTGACCAGGACCTTGCGCGGGCTGACCTCCATCTTCGCGTCGAGCGTGAGGTGCCCTGCGAGGACTTCGGGTTCCGCGCCGGGTTCGTAGAGGGACGACGGGTCGCCCTGGTTGAACAACTCGGCGAACAGGGCGGGCAGTTCGTGCGGTGTCTGTGCGGGCATGGGACCGACGCTAGGGAGGCGTGTCGTGACCAACCAAACGGTGAGTTACGTGGCGGTCGACCGGCCGACGGCGGAGTGTCCGGTCGAGGTCACGTTGCACGCGTTGCGTGGGCGGTGGACGACGTTGGTGGTGCGGGAGCTGCTCGGCGGCGCCCGCACCTACAGCGAGTTGGCGGCGGCGTTGGCCGTGTCGGACAAGGTGTTGGCCGACCGGTTGGCGCAGTTGGCCTCGTGCGGGGTGGTGGAGCGGTCGCGGGTGGCCGGGTGGCCGCCGCGGGTGAGCTATGCCCTGACCCCGCGCGGGCAGGCGCTGCGCGGGGTGCTGGACGCGCTGTGGGAGTGGGGGTCAGTGAACCGTGCGTAGCGGCACGACCAGGTACTTCAGCTCGATGCCGTCGTCGGCCGCGGGCGCGGTGAGGACGGTGGAGCGGAGACCGTCCTGGATGCGCAGCTCGACCCGCCGCCCGCTGAACGCCTTCAACGCGTCGGCCAGGTAGCGGGCCTGGAAGGTCTTGGTCACCCGGTTGCCCTCGGTGGTGGCCTTGACCGACTCCTCGGACTCCCCGGTCTGCGGGTCGCTGCCGCGCACGCGCAGCTCCGAGTCCTCCACGTGCAACGTCACGGACCCGTGCGGGCCGGAGTAGGGGGTCGCCCTCCTCACGGCGCCGGCCAGGGCGTCCGCCTCCACAACCACGGTGCTGTCGATGATGGCCTCCAGCAGTGTGCGGGCTCTCTCGTCGGGGAACGGTGCGGCCAGGAGCGCGGTGCTGACGCTGCCGCCCGGCCAGGACAGGGCGATGCGATCTTCGTCGGCGTGGATGGTCACGACAGTGTGCTGCGGAAGGCGCGACACGTCAGCCATCAGGGCGGCCGGCGCTAGGACGTTCAGGGAACCTTCAGGCGACCACGGGACGGTCGCGTACGCCATCCGGTAACGGTCGGTGGCGATCAGCTCGACCCGGTCACCCGAGCCGGTCATGCGGATGCCGGTGAAGATCGGCAGGACGTCGTCCTTGGAGGTCGCGCTGGCGACCGGGACCAGTGCGGCCTCCAGGACGTCGGACGGGATCTCGCCGGCCTTCGGCGGCAGCCCCGGGACGCCCGGGTGGGTGGCGAGGTCGAGCAGCGGCAGGGCGAAGCGGGCGGTGGTGGTGCGGATCGCCAGCCGCGACCCCTCCACCACCAGCCGGACCTGCGGGTCGTCCAGGCCGCGCAGGGTGTCGGCGAACGGCTTGGCGGGCACCAGCGCCGCGCCGTCGCTGTGGGTGGTGGCGGGCCGGTGCAGCCGCACGGCCCGCTCCCGGTCGCTGCCCGCCAGCTCCACCCCGGCACCGTCGGCGCGCAGCACGAGGCCCGCGAGGACGGGGTCGAGCACCCGGGTGGGCAGCAGGCGGGCCACCTCGGTGGCGGCGGCGGCCAGGTCGGCGGTGGTCGCGGTCAGGTCCATGCCGGGGACGCTATCGACGGGGTACGACAATCCGGGCCCGTCGGCCGGGGACACGAAAGGGTGAACCCACGCGGGTTCAGCGCGACACGAGCTCCAGCTCGTCCTGCCGGGGCAGCGGCGCGCCGGCGGCCACGGTGCGGCGGAACGCCCACACCAGGGCCGCGATCAGCAGACCCGCGCCGGCCGCCGCCACGAAGGCCGTCCCGGTGCCGTGCGACTCGACGAGCTGGCCGCTGGCCGACTGCCCGATCGCCAGCCCCACGGTCACCGCGGTCACGACCCAGCCGAACGCCTCGGTGGCCGTGCCCGCCGGCGCGACCTGCTCGATGGCCGCCGAGTGGGTGGTGGCCTGCGGCGTGATCAGCGTGCCCACGACCAGCAGCGCCGCGCCCAGGCCGAGCAGCGACGTCGGCACCGCCAGCAGCAGCGACAGCAGCGCGAACCCGCCCAGCAGCACCGGCAGCCGCAGGTGCATGGCCCGCGGGAACGGGCGCATCGCGTACACCACGCCGAACAGCACCGAGCTGACCGACCACACGCTCAGCAGCAGACCGCCCAGGCCCACGTGACCCGCGTTCGCCGCGGCGGCCGGCACGGCGACCTCGATGAACCCGATCGTCACACCGAACCCGAGCGCGGCCAGCGCGACCGTCCGCATGCCCGGCGACGCCAGCGCGCCCAGCAGGTTGCGCCGCACCGGCTCCGGCCGCACGCCGCGCACGGTCGGGTTCAAGGCGAACCACAGCGCGCCGACGACCATCGACGCCGCGCCCACGACCACACCGGTGCCCGCCCACGGCGCCGCGACCAGCAGCCCGGACAGACCCGGCCCGAGGATGAAGAAGACCTCCATGCTGATCGCCTCGTAGGCGTACCCGGCGAGCCGCGCCGACCCCGGCGGCAGCATGTGCGCCCACAGCGCCCGCGACGCCGAGCCCACCATCGGCTCGGTGAACCCGACCGCGAACGCCAGCGGCACCAGCACCGCCAGCGCGGCGCCGGCCTCGACGGCCGTCACGGCGAGGGTCACGAACACCGCGAACAGGCTCACCGCGGTCAGCAGCGGCCGGGTCGGGCCGTGGCGGTCCATCAGCCTGCCCTGCACGATCGACCCGACCGCGACACCGACCAGCGAGGCCGCGGACACCAGTCCCGCCGCCGCGAACGAGCCCGTCTCGCGCTGCACGTAGAGCAGCAGCGACAGGCCGACCATGGCGATGGGCAGCCGGGCGAGCAGGGACGCGACCACGGGGCCGCGCATGCCGGGGGTGGTCAGGGCGGTGCGGTAGTCGGAGAGGCGGGCAGAGTGGGACATGTGTACCAGTATGCAGCCTTTGGTACGCCCGTACCAGCTTTTTACCGGTTAGGTCGGTCACCGGGGGTCGGAAGGTTGCGATTGGGTCACAACAATGGGATGACCGGGTGAAACCATGCAACGGAACCGCTGAACAGCGGGTCCTTGAGGGTGAATTCGCTTGAGTTGCGGGGGGACTGCCGTGCGATCGTGGACAAGACGCCAGCTGGCTCGTTTCGATCGAGGTCAGCGGGGGTAACCAGACCTCCTTCCGGTGCCAGAGGGTCGGGGCCTGCGGGTACCGGATGTGTGGAGAGGCGCGGTCTGTCGGGGGATGGGCCGCGCACACGACAAGACCGGTGCGCCGCGTCGGGGGCGGCGCCCGGTCTTGTTGCTGTGTTGGATGGCGCGACTGGCGTCGCGCGGCTCGGGCCGACCGGAAGTCGGCTCATCGCGCCGCCTTCCACCCCGATCGGAAGAGCTGATCGGGGTGGAAGGCGGCGCGACAAGCCGACGCGGCCCTCGCGGGAAGCCGTCTCGGCTAGCTGCCGGCGCGCGCTAGCTGGGAGTGCGCTTACCTCGCCCGTCGCGCCAGGCGCTCGGGGTCCAGGATCAGGACGCTCTTGCCTTCCAGGCGCAGCCAACCGCGGTGCGCGAAGTCGGCCAGGGCCTTGTTCACCGTCTCGCGGCTCGCGCCCACGAACTGCGCGATCTCCTCCTGGGTCAGGTCGTGCGTGACCCGGAGCAGGCCGGCCTCCTGGCTGCCGAACCGCTGCGCCAGCTGGAGCAGGGCCTTCGCCACGCGGCCGGGCACGTCGGTGAAGATCAGGTCCGCCAGCATGGAGTTCGTCCGCCGCAGGCGGCGCGCCAGGGCGCGCAGCAGCTGCTCGGCGATCTCCGGCCGGTTCGTGATCCACTGCCGCAGCGCGGGGCGGTCCATGCTCACCGCGCGCACCTCGGTCACCGTCGTCGCGGTGGACGTGCGGGGGCCCGGGTCGAAGATCGACAGCTCGCCGAACATGTCGGACGGCCCGAAGATCCCCAACAGGTTCTCCCGACCGTCGGGCGACTTGCGGCCGATCTTCACCTTGCCGGACTGGATGATGTAGAGCCGGTCACCCGGCTCGCCTTCCGCGAAGATCACATGGCCACGCGGGAATTCAACGGACTCCAGCGTCTGCGCCAGTGCCTCCGCTGCCGCCGGTTCAACCCCCTGGAAGATGCCCGCGCGGGCCAGGGTCTCGTCCACCTCGTCCCTCCTGTCGACGCGACGGTCGAGTGCGTTCCGCCTTCTGGCGGATCGGCGCCTGCCGTCGATCACTGAGTGCAGTCTAAGGGCTGTGTCGTGGATCGCCTCCCGGCGCGCCGTGCGACCAGACCCGGACAGCCCGATAAGGCCCGACGGGGTGTGCCCCGCGGGCCTCGCCGGTCCTTGCCGGCGCTAGCGGCGGGTGCGCCGCTGACGCAGGTTCCTGGCACGACCGCCCAGCCGGCGCAGCCGGAACAGCTCCAGCGCGCGGCCGATGCCGTGCCCGTAGAGCGCCCTGACCTCGTCGGGGCGCGCCGACTCCAGGAACTCCTCGACCTCGTCCTCCTGGACGGCGACGTGGCGGAGACGAGCTTCCACGCGCTCCATGAAGAGCGCGAAGAACATGATCACGATCGGAACGGCGATGACGAACCAGGCAGTCATGATGGCTCCGATCCTTGCGCATCCCCCCGGGACGCGCGTGCGAGGGGGTCACTACGGCGTGTCGAGTCCGTTGTCGTACGAGGTGGACGTGCGCCCGGCCCCGCCGGTTGCGTCCCTCTTGCGTCTGCCTATCGACTACCCAAGGTTCCGTTTGGCCAATCAGATGGTGCATCCGCGACGCCGACTCCGCCCGTCGAGCGCACGAGTAGCCTTCAACGCATGGCGGCGCGCAACACGGTGAAGAAGCCCGAGACCCCGCTCGGCCTGACGCGGCGGGCGCGCAAGATGGTCCGCCTGCTGGAGACGGGGTACCCGGACGCCCACTGCGAGCTGGACTTCACCAACCCGTTGGAGTTGCTGGTCGCGGTCGTCCTGTCCGCCCAGACCACCGACGTCCGCGTGAACCAGGTCACACCGGCCCTGTTCCAGCGCTACCGCAAGGCCGCCGACTACGCCTCCGCCGACCGCACCGAGCTGGAGGAGCACATCCGCCCCACCGGCTTCTACCGGAACAAGGCCACCTCGCTGATCGGCCTGGGCTCCGCGCTGGTCGAGCGGTTCGGCGGGGAGGTGCCCGGCAAGCTCACCGACCTGGTCACGCTGCCCGGCGTCGGCCGCAAGACCGCCAACGTCGTGCTCGGCGACGCGTTCGGCGTGCCGGGGATCACGGTGGACACCCACTTCGGCCGGCTCGTGCGCCGCTGGGGCTGGACCGAGGAGGAGGACCCGGTCAAGGTCGAGCACGCCGTCGGCAAGCTCGTCGAGCGTCGCGACTGGACCCTCCTGTCGCACCGCACGATCTTCCACGGCCGCCGCGTCTGCCACGCCCGGACGCCCGCGTGCGGCGCGTGCTTCCTCGCGCCCCAGTGCCCCTCCTACGGCATCGGCCAGGTCGATCCGGTCAAGGCCGAGAAGCTGGTCAAGGGCGAGGAGGCCCCGCACCTGATCGCACTGGCCGAGCGGGTGCGGTCGGGGGAGAAACCGGCGTGAGCCGAGCAGCGCGCTGGGCGGTCGTCGTCCTGGTACTCGCGGTCGCCGCCGTGGTGGCGCTGTGGCCGCGCGACGCCGAGCAGCCGGTCGGCCGGCAGCGGACCGCCGCCGCCAAGGACCTGGGACCCGCGCGGGAGGAGGCCGCCCTGGACCCGTGCCCGCGCGGCGGGGGAGGCCCGGCGGTCCTGCGCGGCGTCACGGCCACCTGCCTGGCCGACGGGCAGCCCGTCGACGTCGGCGCGGCCCTGCCCGGCAAGGCGCTGGTGAACTTCTGGGCCACCTGGTGCGTTCCCTGTCACGAGGAGCTGCGGGTGCTGGAGGACTACGCCCGGCAGCCCGGCGCGGTGCCGGTGCTCACCGTGCTGGTGGACAGCAAGGAGGGGGACGGGCTGGAGTTGCTGACCAAACTCGGGGTGCGCCTGCCCGCGGTGTTCAGCGAGGCGGACGCCGTGCGCCGGGCCCTGGGCTCGCCGCCGCACCTGCCCAAGAGCTACCTGGTGGGCGCGGACGGCGCGGTCGCCGAGGTGACCCGCTACACCGTGCTCACCTCCGTCGACCAGGTCCGCGAGGTGGTCGGATGACCGCCCTGGTGTCGCCGGAGGACGTCCCGGAGTGGATGAGCGGGTTGGTCAAGGCCACCGCCGAGATCGACCACCGGGCGTTCACCCGGATCTCCCCGCCGCCCGCGGGCACGGGCCGCGAGGCCGCCGTGCTGATGCTGTTCGGCGAGGGTCACGACGGGCCGGACGTGCTGCTGCTGCGCCGCGCCGACACCCTCGGCTCGCACCCCGGGCAGGTCGCGTTCCCGGGCGGCGCGGCCGACCCGACCGACGACGGGCCGGTGGACACGGCGCTGCGCGAGGCGTTCGAGGAGACCGGGGTGCTGCGCGAGGGCGTGCGGCCGGTGGCGACCCTGCCGAAGCTGTACGTGCCGGTGTCGGGGTTCGTGGTCACGCCGGTGCTGGCGCACTGGGACGAGCCGTCGCCGGTCGCCCCGGTGGACCCGGCGGAGACCGCCGCCGTGGCGCGGGTGCCGATCGCGCACCTCGCCGACCCGGCGAACCGGTTCCGGGTGACCCACTCGTCGGGGTACGTCGGTCCGGCGTTCTCCGCGCCGGGCATGTTGGTGTGGGGCTTCACGGCGGGCCTGCTCAACGGCCTGCTCGCGCTGGGTGGCTGGGAAAGGCCGTGGGATGCCACCGATGTGCGCGACCTTGAGCTAGCGTTGCGCGCTACGTGACGGAGGGTTGGGTGGCGTGAACTGGGTGGACCTGCTGGTGTTGGCGCTGGCCGCCTTCGCGGCGGTCTCGGGCGCGCGCCAGGGCATGGTCGTGGCGCTGCCCGCGTTCGTCGGCGTCCTGGTCGGCCTGGTGCTGGGCACGCAGCTCGCGCCGCTGGTGGTGGCCCAGTTCGAGAACGTCGTCACCAAGGTCGTGTTCGCGGTCGGCATCGTGGTGCTGCTGGTCGCGCTGGGCGAGACGCTCGGCGTGTACGTCGGCCGGATGCTCAAGGCCCGGGTGAACTCCAGCCCGTTGCGCGGCGCGGACAACGCGCTGGGCGCGATCGTGCAGGGCGCGGTGGTGTTCGTGGTGGCGTGGATGATCGCGCTGCCGCTGACCATGGTCGCCGGGCTGCCGTCGCTGGCCAAGGCGCTCAACCAGTCGGTGATCCTGTCCACGGTCAACGACACCATGCCGCAGGCCGCCCGGACCCTGTCCGAGGACCTGCGCAACCTGTTCGACGTGTCGGGCTTCCCGGCCGCGATGAACCCGTTCGACCGGACCCCGCTGGCCGAGGTCGGCCCGCCGGACCCGGCGCTGGCGGCCAACCCGGTCGTGCAGCGGCTGCGCCCGTCGGTGCTGAAGGTCCGCGGTCGCGCGCCGTCGTGCTCGCGGGCGCTGGAGGGCACCGGGTTCGTGATCTCGCCCGAGCGCGTCATGACCAACGCGCACGTCGTCGCGGGCACCACCGAGGTGACCGTGGAGGTCGGGCGCGGCCAGTTCGACGCGACCGTGGTGCACTACGACGCCCAGACCGACATCGCGATCCTCGCCGTGCCGGACCTGGAGGCCGCGCCGCTGCAGTTCCGCACCGACGAGATCAAGCAGGGCGAGGACGGGATAGTCCTGGGCTACCCGCTGGACGGCCCGTACACGGCGTCCGAGGCGCGGGTGCGCGAGCGGATCAAGATGCTGCGCGGGCCGGACATCTACGACGCCACCACCGTGACGCGGGACGTCTACACCGTCCGGGCGAAGGTCCGCAGCGGCAACTCCGGCGGACCGCTGGTGGACCCGCAGGGCCGGGTGATCGGCGTCGTGTTCGGCGCGGCGGTGGACGACCAGGAGACCGGTTTCGTCCTCACCGCCCAGGAAGTCGCGGACGAGGTGGCCAAGGCGCCCACGATGGTCCGTCGCGCTTCCACCCAAACCTGCGCGTCTTGACCACGGGATCTCCACAGGTGAGTGCTTGTCTGGGCGCATGGACGCCATCGGGTACATGGACCGGGCCGCCGCGTTGGACGACGCCCGCGCCTACAAGCTGAGGTTGCTCGACGCGCTCGACGTGCGGCGCCGCCACACCGTCCTGGACGTGGGCTGCGGCCCCGGCACCGACCTGCTCGACCTGGCCGCGACCGGCGCGGAGTGGGTGATCGGGCTCGACGCCGACCCGCTGATGGTCGCCGAGGCCCGGAACCGCACGGAGGAGTACCCGGCCATCGCCGTGCACCTCGGGGACGCTCGCAGGATGCCGGTGGCCGACGGGATGGTCGACCGGGCGCGGGTGGACCGGGTGCTGCACTACGTCCCGGACCCGGAGGCCGTGTTCGCCGAGCTGCGCCGGGTGGTGAAGGACGACGGTGTCGTGGTGGTCGCGCAGCCGGACTGGGACACGATCACCGTGGACCCCGGCGACGTGCGCACCAACCGGAAGGTCCGCGAGTTCGTGTGCGACCAGGTGGTCGCCAACGCGACCGTCGGGCGGCGGGTGGCGCGGCTGGCCGAGGACGCCGGGTTCACCGTGGACCCGCGGATCACCACCCCGGTGTTCCGCGACTTCGCCGTCGCCGACGACATCCTCGGGTTGAGCCGCAACGCGGACCGGGCCGTGCGCGCCGGTCAGCTCGACGCCGACGAGGCCGCCCGGTGGCTGCACGACCTTCAGCGGCAGCGGTTCCTGGCGACCTTCATGTTGTTCACGGCTGTGCTGCGGCCAGGAAGCCGCTGATCAGCCCGTTGGTGGTGTTCGGTGCTTCCTGGTGCGGGAAGTGGCCGACCTCGGGCAGGCTGCGGAACTGCGAGCCCGCGCCGACCCAGCGGCCCGAGTCGGCCGCAGTGGACTCCAGCATCACCGGGTCCAGCGCGCCGTGAACCTGCAGCACCGGCACGTCCAGCCGCCGGTCGACCGCCTCGGCGAAGCGCCGCCCGTCGCCGCGCAACTGGGAGCGCACCGCCCACCGGTAGTACTCCATCGCGGAGTGCGCGACCCCGGGGACCAGCACCGCCTCCCGGTTGCGCCGCACCACCTCGTCGAACTCCGGCGACACCGTCCACTTCGGACCGGCCCACGCCGTGAGCAGCCGGGCGACCGCCGCGCCGCCGTCGGCGGTCAGCCACCGCTCCGGGTGGACGGGGAGCTGGAAGCGGAAGACGTGCCCGCTGGCCCGGCCCTGCCCGCGCGGGTGCCGGCGGATCGCGTGCCGCAGCGCGAGCGGGTGCGGCGCGGAGATCGTGGTGATCGAGTCGACCAGCCGCTGGTGCATGGCCGCGACCGTCCACGCGAGCATCCCGCCCCACGCGTGCCCGACGAGGTGGGCCCGGGCCGCGCCGAGCGCCTTGACCAGGCCCGCGACGTCACCGGCGAGGGTGAACCCGTCGTAGCCGCGCGGCGGTTTGTCCGAGTCGCCGTAGCCGCGCAGGTCCACCGCGACCGCGCGGTACCCGGCCTCGGCCAGCGCCACGAGCTGGTGCCGCCAGGTCCACCAGAACTCCGGGAACCCGTGCAGCAGCAGGACGAGCGGGCCGTCGCCCAGCTCGGCCACGTGCAGGCGGATGCCGTTGGCGGACACGTCCCGGTGGGCCCAGGGTCCGGCGACCCGGGCGGTGGACGGGTCCGGCGGCAACCGCACGGCGCGGCTCAGGACCCGTCGCCGCGGTGGCGCAGGGCCGCGACGGTGTCCTTGGCCGACGCGATGGTCCGCTTCGGCGCCCTGATCCTGCGCACCTTGCGGTACCCCAGGAACCCGAACCCGGCCGCCGTGAGGAGCATGACGCCGAACGTGATCAGGAACGACCAGCCCAGCCCCAGCCCGAACATGTCGTCCAGACCGAAGCCCAGCGCCATGAACAGGAAGAACATGGCGAACGCCAGCACGGTGAGCGCCAGGACGAAGAAGACGCTGCCCTTGAGGCCCTTCTTCACCTCGCCGGCGATCTCCGACTTGGCCAGCTCGACCTCGGCCCTGACCAACGTGGACAGGTGCGCCGTGGCGTCGCGGACCAACCCGCCGATGGACGTTTCCTCCGCGATCTTCGCCGCGCTCTCCGCGGTCAACGGGATCGACGGAACAGGTGGCAGCCCGCTGCCGTTGGTGTTCTCCCGAGCGCTGGTCACGAAGCTCATCGTGCCATGCACGCCCTGAGCCGGCCGCTCGACCGGCCGATCACTCCTCTTCGTCCAAGCGCTGGTGCACCCGACTGCGCCGGATCAACAAAACCGCCGCCAACAGCGAAGCCGCCATCGACGCCAGCAGCACCGCCGCTTTGGCCTGTTCGGCGGCCTGTCCGTCCAGGGCGAGGTCCGCGATCAGCAGGCTCACGGTGAACCCCACGCCACCGAGCATCGCCACCGCCGTGATGTCCCGCCAGCCCGCGCCGCTCGGCCACACCGCCGCCTTGAACAGCACGGCCAGCGCGGCCGCCCCGACGATGCCGACCAGCTTGCCCACCACCAGCCCCAGCATCACGCCCAGCGCCGGCTTGTCCGAGAACAGCGAGCCCAACGCCTCCCCGTTCACCGGCACCCCGGCGGCGAACAGCGCGAACACCGGCACCGCCACCCCGGCCGACCACGGCTGCAACCGGTGCTCCAGCCGCAGCGCCGGCGCTTCGTGCTCGTAGTGGTCCTTGCGCACGCGCGTCAGCAGCGCGAGCGCCACGCCCGCGATGGTCGCGTGGATGCCCGCCTCGTGCACCGCGACCCACGTCCCGACGGCCAGCGGCACGTACAAGAACGGCGAGGTGACCCGCTTGTGCTGAAGGACCGCGTACAACCCCAGCAACGCGACCGCCACCAGCGCCGCCACCAGGTTGAACGACGCCGTGAACAGGACGGCGATGAGGACGATCGCGCCCAGGTCGTCCACCACGGCCAGGCTCAGCAGGAACACCCGCAGGCTGCTCGGCAGCCCGGACGCGGTGATCGCCAGCACGCCCAGCGCGAACGCGATGTCCGTGGCCACCGGGATCGCCCACGCCCGTTCGATGCCCGGCTCGCCCCACCCGACCGCGAACGCGATCGCCGCGGGCACCACCATGCCGCCCACCGCCGCCACCACGGGCAGGGTCGCGGCCTTGAGGTTGTTCAGCTCACCGATCACCAGTTCGCGCTTGAGCTCCAGCCCCGCGACGAAGAAGAAGATCGCCAGCAGGCCGTCCTTGGCCCAGTCGCCGACGCTCAGGCTCAGGTGGAGCGACTCCGGTCCGATGTGGAAGTCGCGCACCGCCTCGTACGCCGGGCTGAACGGCGAGTTGGCCCACAGCAGCGCGACGGCGGTCGCGGCGAGCAGGATCAGGCCGCCGACGGTCTCGGTGCGCAGGTAGCGGGCGAACTCGGCGACGACTTGGCGCTTGCGGTTCATCAGGCGGGCTCCGGGGCGATCGGCTACAGGACATCCTCGTGCCGACCAGACTTCCCGGCTCACCAGTACGGGACCTTAACACGAACGTGGGTAACGCCAACGGTGGCGGACCGCGCCGCCGGTGGGGCCGCCCGGGGAGGCGACTGGTCGATTCCCCGGGCGGCCCCGCCGGTCAGTCCTCCGAGGCGCCCGACTTCAGGCTGCTCGAAATGAGGTCCATCACCGACGAGTCGGCCAGCGTCGTGACGTCGCCGATCGCCCGGTTCTCCGCCACGTCGCGCAGCAGGCGGCGCATGATCTTGCCGGACCGGGTCTTGGGCAGCTCCGGCACGACCATGATCTGCCGAGGCTTCGCGATCGGGCCGATCTCCTTGGCCACGTGGTCGCGCAGCGCCTTGATCGCCTCCGCGCCGGACGCCTCGTCCGCCACGCCGCCGCGCAGCATGACGAACGCGACGATGCCCTGGCCGGTGGTCGGGTCGGTCGCGCCGACGACCGCCGCCTCCGCCACGGTCGGGTGCGAGACCAGCGCGGACTCGACCTCGGTGGTGGAGATGCGGTGCCCGGACACGTTCATCACGTCGTCCACGCGGCCCAGCAGCCAGATGTCGCCGTCGTTGTCGTACTTCGCGCCGTCGCCGGCGAAGTAGAAGCCCTGCTCGCCGAACCGCGACCAGTAGGTGTCGCGGTAGCGCTCCTCGTCGCCCCAGATGCCGCGCAGCATCGACGGCCACGGCTCGTCGAGCACCAGGTAGCCGCCACCGCCGTGCGGGACCTCGTTGCCCTGGTCGTCCACGACCTTCGCGCCGATGCCGGGCAGCGGGCGCTGCGCCGAACCGGGCTTGGTGGAGGTCGTTCCGGGCAGCGGCGAGATCATGATCGCGCCGGTCTCGGTCTGCCACCAGGTGTCCACGATGGGCGTCCGGCCCGAGCCGATGGTCTCCCGGTACCAGATCCACGCCTCGGGGTTGATCGGCTCGCCGACGCTGCCCAGCACGCGCAGCGACGACAGGTCGTACTTGGCGGGGATGTCCGCGCCCCACTTCATGAACGTGCGGATCAGCGTCGGCGCGGTGTAGTAGATGGAGACGCCGTACTTCTGCACGATCTCCCAGTGCCGGCCCTCGTGCGGGGTGTTCGGCGTGCCCTCGTAGACGACCTGCGTGACGCGGTTGGACAGCGGGCCGTAGACGATGTAGCTGTGGCCGGTGACCCAGCCGATGTCGGCGGTGCACCAGTAGACGTCGGTGTCCGGCTTGAGGTCGAACACGTAGTGGTGCGTGTAGGACGCCTGGGTCAGGTAGCCGCCGGACGTGTGCAGGATGCCCTTGGGGCGGCCCGTGGTGCCCGAGGTGTAGAGGATGAACAGCGGGTGCTCGGAGTCGAACGCCTCCGGCGTGTGCTGGTCGGACTGCTTGTCCACGAGGTCGTGCCACCAGACGTCGCGGCCCTCGGTCCACTCGACGTCGGTGTTCGTGCGCTTGACCACCAGGACGTGCTCGACGCTCGCGGCGTTGGCGACGGCCTCGTCCACGGCGGGCTTGAGCGCGGCCGGGTTGCCGCGGCGGTACTGGCCGTCGGTCGTGATGACCAGCTTGGCCTGCGAGTCCTCGATGCGGGTGCGCAGCGCCTCGGCGGAGAAGCCGCCGAACACGACGCTGTGCAGCGCGCCCAGGCGGGCGCAGGCGAGCATCGAGAAGATCGCCTCGGGGATCATCGGCATGTAGATGGCGACCCGGTCCTCGGCGCCCACGCCCAGCTCGGTCAGCGCGTTGGCCGCCTTGGACACCTCGCGCTGCAGCTCGGCGTAGGTGATGGCGCGGCTGTCGCCGGGCTCGCCCTCCCAGTGGATGGCGACCTGGTCGCCGTGGCCGGACTCGACGTGGCGGTCCACGCAGTTGTAGGCCACGTTGAGCTTGCCGCCCACGAACCACTTGGCGAACGGGGCGTTCGACCAGTCCAGGACCCGCGTCCACTTGGTGTCCCAGGTCAGCCGCTCCGCCTGCTTCGCCCAGAACGCCTCGCGGTCGGCCTTCGCCTCCTCGTACAGCTCGGCGGTGGCGTTCGCCTGCGCGGCGAACTCCGGGCTGGGCGGGAACGTCCGGTTCTCCGTGAGCAGGTTGTCCAGGGCCGGTCCCTGGGCTTGCGGCTGGGTCATGGTGGGCGGACCTCCTGAATCCGAGGGGTGCGCACTGAAAGGTAGTGCGATTCAGCTCACTGCGCACCCAAAAGGTTCAGACCAATTTCGGCGGGTTCGAAACGTGTTGGCAACTGTGTAACCCGCGTGCGGCCCGCTGACCACGGTGGATCCGCCGAACGACACATGCCTTGCGACCAGCGGCACCACCCGTGACCCGCGTCACGCGCTGAGGCGGGCCTTCGCGGCCGGCCACTCGGCGGCCGTCATCGAGAAGACGACCGTGTCGCGCAGGGTGCCGTCCGGGCGGACGCGGTGCACCCGCAGCACGCCCTCGCGGGTCGCGCCGAGCCCCTCGATGGCCCGCTGCGACCGCTCGTTGCGGGCATCGGTGTGCCAGCCGACGCGGTGCGCGCCCAGCACCTCGAACGCCCTGGTCAGCAGGAGCAGCTTGGCGTTGCGGTTGAGGGCGGTGCGCTGCCAGCGGGCGCCGATCCAGGTGTGGCCGATGTAGAGGCCGCGGTGCTTGGGGTCGATCTCGTAGTAGGAGGTCGTGCCGGCGACCTCCTCGGTCCGCGGGTCGATCTGCGCCCACGCGCGCCGGGCGGGGTCGTTGATGGCGGCGGCGACCATGTCTCGCGCCTCCCGGAGCGTCCGCGGTTGGCGCACGCTGAGCCAGCGCCAGACCTCCGGGTCCTTGCCCGCTTCCAGCAAGCCCTCGGCGTGGTGGAGGCCGAGCGGTTCGAGGCGGACGTGGGCGCCGGTGAGCGTGGGGCGGTCGTACCAGGTCATGCCCGGGACGTTAGGCGCACCAGTGGCTATTTGACATGGCCAATTCTCGGCATTTTCAGATAGCCACTTACCGGCGGGTAGTGTTCTGCGGCGTGACCGATCCGCTCGCCCCGCTGCTGGACCTGCCCGGCGTGCCCGAGGCCGTCCAGACCGCCCGCGACGCCGTGTTCCAGGTGCACCGCCACCGGGTGAACCTGCGCGGCTGGGCCACCACCGCCGCCGAGGCCTCCGTCCGCGCCGCCCGCGCCTCGGCCGCGCTGGACGGCGGGCCCACCGAGATCCCCGCGGACGGGTCGGTGTCGGACCCCGTGCTGGCGGGCGCGCTGCGGGTGGCGGAGTCGCTGGGGACGATCCTGCCGACGTGGCAGCGCGCGCCGTTGCAGGCGTTGGCGAAGCTGCACGTCCTGGCGGGTGCGGACCTGGGCGCCGAGCTGGGCAGGCCGCGGGTCGCGCCCGGCATCTCCGAGCGGCTGGACCTGCTGGCGTCGCTGGTGACGGGCGGGACGTCCGTGCCGGGGCCGCTGGTGGTGGCCGTGGTGCACGGTGAGCTGATGGCGTTGTCGCCGTTCCCGACGGCCAACGGCGTGGTCGCGCGGGCGGCCTCGCGGCTGACCTCGATCGCGACCGGCCTGGACCCCAAGTCGCTGGGCGTGCCGGAGGTCCACTGCCTGCGCCGGCAGAACGAGTACGCGGCGGCCCTGCACGGGTTCTCCACGGGCGAGCCCGACGGCGTCGCGCAGTGGATCACGTTCTGGTGCTCGGCGGTCGAAGCCGGCGCCCGCGAGGCCAGGAGCATCGCGGACGCCGCAGCCTCTTAAAGGAGTTCCTTGAGGGTCGTCGCCGCGCGGTCGGCGTCCTCGAAGGTGTTGTAGAGCGGGGCGAAGCCGAACCGGAGCACGTCCGGCGCGCGGAAGTCGCCGATGACGTTCCGCTCGATCAGCGCGTCCATCAGCGCGCCCGCCTTCGGGTGGCGCAGCGACACCTGGTGGCCGCGCCACTCGTCGGCCGGCGTCAGGACCCCGATGCCGGGCAGGTCGCGGACCAGGTCCATGAAGTGCGCGGTCAGGGCCAGGCCCTTGGCCCGGACGTCCCGGAGGTCGACGTGGTCCCAGACGTCCAGCGCCGCGTCGAGGGCCAGCATCGACAGGATGTCCGGCGTCCCCACCCGGGCCCGCGACACGCCGGGGTCCGGGGTGTAGTCGGGCTGCATCGCGAACGGCACCTGGTGCCCCGTCCACCCGGTCAGCGGCTGGTGGAAGCCCTGGTGCGCCCGGGTCGGCACGTAGATGAACGCGGGCGAGCCGGGGCCGCCGTTGAGGAACTTGTACGTGCAGCCCACGGCGAGGTCGACGCCCAGCGCGTCCAGCTCGATCGGCAGCACGCCGGCGCTGTGGCAGAGGTCCCAGACGACCTTCGCGCCCACCGCGTGCGCCTGCTCGGTCAACGCGGCCATGTCGTACAGCCGACCGGTGCGGTAGTCCACGTGGTTGAGCAGCACGGCCGCCGTGGTGTCGCGCAGGTCCAGGCGGTCGGGGTCGGCGGGGCGCAGGGCCAGGCCGGTCAGCTCCGCCACGGACTGCGCGATGTAGCCGTCGGTGGGGAAGGTGCCCGCGTCCACGACGATCTCGGACCGGTCCGTGCTGCGGACCGCCGCCATCAGGGCCTTGAACAGGTTGACGCTGGTCGAGTCGCACACGACGACCTGCCCGGCCGCCGCGCCGACCAGCCGCCCGATGCGGTTGCCGACCCGTTCGGGCGCCTCCCACCAACCCTCCGACCAGCTCCGGATGAGCCGCGAGCCCCACTGGTGCTTGACGACCTCCTGGACGCGCTCGGCGACGTTCTTCGGTGGTGCGCCGAGCGAGTTGCCGTCGAGGTAGACGACGTCGTCGTCCAGGTCGAACAGGTCGCGCACATGCGCCAACGGGTCTGGGTTCACACGTAGCTCCTCGCGGTCCACAGTTCCGGGAAGATGGAGCGTTGCGTGCGCTTCTCCAGCCACGCAACCCCCGCCGAGCCGCCGGTGCCGACCTTCGAGCCCATCGAGCGCCGGGTGGCGAGCAGGTGGTCGTAGCGCCAGCGCGCGAACTCCTCGGCGATGTCGGTCAGCGCCTCGCCCAGTTCCAGGAGGTCCCGCGACCCGGACCGGTAGACCTCGGTCCAGACGCGCTCGACGTCGGCGTTGGGCTGGTAGGGCTCGCTGAAGTCGCGGTCCAGCACCTCGACGGGGATGTCCAGGCCCTGCCGGTGCAGCGCGGCGAGGACGTCGTCGTACAGGCTCGGTTCGGCCAGCAACGCCTCCAGCGCGTCGTGCTGGGCGGGCACCGCGCGGTGCGGCACGAGCATCGACCGGGACTTCTCGCCGAGCAGGAACTCGACCTCGCGGTAGCGGCCGGACTGGAAGCCCGAGCCTTCGCCGAGCGCGTCCCGGAAGGCGTTGAACTCGCCGGGCGTCATGCGCGCGATGGGCCGCCACGCGGCGTTGAGCGCCTGCATGTGCAGGTCACTGCGGTGCAGGGTCCGCACGGCGGCCCGCAGGTCGTCGGCCCGCAGTTCCTTCTGCGCCTGCCGCCACTCGAAGCAGAGCAGGCCGAAGTACAGCTCCATGACCTGGGTGATCACCAGGAACGACATCTCCCGCGGGTCCTTGGACCACTGCTGTTGGAGCGAGTGCAGCACGGAGGCGTGCACGTAGTCCTCGTAGGGCGTCGTGCCACCGAAGTCCAGTTTGGGTGCGACCGGGCAGTCCATGCGCACCATGATGTACGCGCGGACGGGTGATCTGAATGGCCACTGACCAGGTGTTCCGCGCGTTTCTCTCGTGGTCGCAAACGCTTCGGCGGTTTAGGTTTACGAGCGTGAGCATCGACCTGGACGGCGTCGACTGGGCCCTGCTGGAGGCCCTCCAAGAGGACGCCAGGCTGTCCTACAACGAACTGGCCCGCCGCGTGCACGTGTCGCCGCCGACGGTCGCCCAACGCGTGCGAAGGCTGGAGAACGCCGGCGTCATCACCGGCTACCGCGCGACCGTGGACCCGACGGCGGTGGGGCGGACGGTCGTGGCCCTGGTCCGCATGAAGTGCTACGGCCCGAGGTGCATCACGGTCCACCCGGAGTTGCTGGACGACTGCCCGGAGGTGGTCGAGGTCGTGCGCCTGACCGGGGACATCTGCTCGGTGGTGAAGGTCGTGACGACGTCGATCACCGAACTGGAACGCCTGCTGGTGCGCTTGTCCGGCTACGGCGAAACCTCCTCGGCGATGGTCCTCTCCACCCCCATCCCGTGGCGCCCCATCACCCCTTGACCCGCACACCCCCAACCGCCGCTCACCCACCACCCGCCGCCCGAGCCGGCCCGTCCACCCCGCCGCCCGCGCCGCCCGCGCCCGCGCCACC
>NZ_JBEZBW010000006.1:0-173295 GCF_040647305.1 Saccharothrix sp. NPDC042600
GCCGGCCCGGGGTCGGGGGTTGCGGGCAGCCGGCGGTTGGCGGCTGGGGGATGCGGCGACGGGGGCTGTCGGCGGCAGGCTGGCGGCGGGCGGCGGGCGGTGGCGGGCGGCGGCGGGCGGGCGCAGGCGGCGGGTGGTGGCAGGCAGGGGGCGGCGCTCGGGTGGCGGCGGCGGGCGGGAGCGGGCGGCGGGTTTGTGGCGGCCACCCGCGAGTCGTCATCGCTTGGTGGGCGTGGGCGTGGAGACCTGCCTGCTGGTGGGGGTGAGGCAAGCCTTAGGCTTTGCCGTCGTGAGCCCGCACCCCCAGCACCCTGCCGTGGAAGTGTCGGGGCTGGTCAAGCGATACGGCTCCACCGTCGCGGTGAACGGACTCGACCTCACCCTCCCCCGTGGCGAGGTCCTCGCCCTGCTCGGGCCCAACGGCGCGGGCAAGACCAGCACCGTCGAGGTGTGCGAGGGGTTCCGCCGGGCCGACGGCGGCACGGTGCGCGTCCTCGGCCTCGACCCGCGCTCCCCCGCCCTCCGGCCGCGCATCGGCGTCATGCCGCAGGGCGGCGGCGGGTACCCCGGCGTCCGGGCCGACGAGATGCTGCGGCTGGTCGCCGCCTGCGCCGCGGACCCGCTCGACCCCGCCTGGCTGCTCGACGTCCTCGGCCTCACCAGCGCCAAGAGCACCCCGTACAAGCGCCTCTCCGGCGGCCAGCAACAACGCCTCTCCCTCGCCTGCGCCCTCGTCGGCCGACCCGAACTGGTCTTCCTCGACGAACCCACCGCCGGCATGGACCCGCAGGCCCGCCGCCTGGTGTGGGAACTGGTCGCCGCCCTCAAGAACGACGGCGTCAGCGTCCTGCTCACCACCCACCTCATGGACGAGGCCGAGGCGCTCGCCGACCACGTCGTCATCGTCGACCGGGGCCAGGTCGTCGCCGCCGGCACGCCGCGGGAGCTGACCGCGCTGGAAGACCAGCAACTCCGCTTCCGCGCCCGCCCCGGCCTCGACCTCTCGCTGCTCGTCGGCGCGCTGCCCGAGGGCATGAAGGTGCGCGAGGCCAGTCCCGGCGGCTACCTCGTGCAAGGGCGCATCGACCCGCAGGTCGTCTCCACCGTGACCTCGTGGTGCGCGCAACAGGGCGTGCTGGCCGAAGAGCTCACCGTCGCCAAGCGCAGCCTGGAGGACGTCTTCCTCGACCTGACCGGACGGGAGCTGCGGTCGTGAGGTTCGCACCGGGCACGTTCACCCCCAACCCCGGCCGGGGGTCCCTGGGCCGCATGCTGCTCACCCAGGCCCGCACCGAAGCCGTCCTGACCCTGCGCAACGGCGAACAGGTGCTCCTCACCGTGCTCATCCCGGTGGCCCTGCTGATCGCCATGAGCGTGATGTCGGTCATCCCGGTCCCGGAACCCCGCGTCGGCTCGTCCGTCGCCCGCGTCCTCGCGCTCGCGGTCATCTCCTCGGCGTTCACCGGCCAGGCCATCGCCCTGGGCTTCGACCGCCGCTACGGCGTCCTCAAACGACTCGCCGCCACCGCCCTGCCCCGCTGGCTGCTCGTGGGTGGCCGCCTCGCGGCCGGTCTCGCCGTCGTCGTCGTCCAGGTCCTCATCCTCGGCGTCATCGGCGCACTGCTCGGCTGGGACCTGCCCTCCCCCGCCGGCTGGCTGTGGACCGCGGTGCTGCTCCTGCTCGGCACGCTCGCGTTCGGCGCGCTGGGCGTCCTGCTCGGCGGCGCGCTGCGCGCGGAGATCGTCCTGGCCCTGGCCAACATCGTCTGGTTCCTGCTGCTGCTGGTCGGCGGCGTCGCGCTGGGCGTGAGCACCCTCCCGACCTGGCTCGCGACCATCGTGGAACTGCTGCCCTCCGCCGCCCTGGCCGAAGGCCTGCACACCGCCGTCGTGGACAACCAGGCACCCGCCCCGAAGCACGTGCTCGTCCTGGTCGCCTGGGGTGTGGCCGCCGCCGCACTGGCCGCGAGGACGACGAAGCTCACCTGACCCGGCCGCGACTTCTCAGCAAGTGGTACCTACCATCGGTAACCGTGCCTGACTGGGTCGTCGCCTTCCTGCTGAAGTTCCAACGCGCGTTCGCCGTCGCCGTGGTGATGGCGCAGGCAGGCATCGCCGTCACCGGCTCGATCGTGCGCGTCACCGGCTCCGGCCTGGGCTGCCCCACCTGGCCCGAGTGCGTCGCCGGCAGCCTCACCCCGGTCGAGCACCCCGAGGTCGCGCCGCTGCACCAGTGGGTCGAGTTCGGCAACCGCACCCTCACCGGCCTGGTCGGCGTCATCGCCGCCCTGTGCGTCCTGGCCGCCTGGTACTCCAAGCCCCGCCGCCGGCGCGTGGTCGTGCTCGCGGTGGTCCAGCTCGTCGGCGTGGGCGTGCAGGCCGTCGTCGGCGGCATCACCGTGCTGACCGGCCTGCTGTGGTGGACCGTCAGCGTCCACTTCCTGATCTCGATGGTCCTGACCTGGCTGGCCGTCCTGCTGCTGGCCTCGCTCCGGGAGGGCGACGCGCCCGCCCGCCCGCTGATCTCCGCCAACGTCCAGCGGCTCCAGGTCGTCCAGGCCGGTGTGCTCGGCCTGCTGCTGCTCGCGGGCACGTTCGTCACCGCCGCCGGCCCGCACGCCGGCGACGCGTCCACCCCGCGCCTGGACGTCCCGGTCGAGACGCTATCCCAGCTGCACGCCGACCTGCTGTTCCTGTTCCTCGGCATGCTGATCGCCCTGGGCTTCGTCCTGCACGGGCACGCCCGCCGCCCCTACGCGACCCTGGTCGCCACGGTCGTCGCGCAGGGCGCGCTGGGCATGGTCCAGTACTGGACCGGCGTGCCCGAGGTGCTGGTCTCCCTCCACGTCCTGGGCGCCGGCGCGGTCGTCATCGCCACCGCCAACCTGTGGACGGCCACCCGCGAGCGGGCCGGCGTCCCGCCGGTTCAGCGCGAGGACGAGGGCCTGCGCTCCCAGACCGCCGGGAGCTCGGTCGCCAGCCAGGTGTAGAGGTCGTCCACCGCGCGCAGCCGCACCGCCCGCTCCGGGTCGCCGCTCATCAGCCGCATCCCGGCCTCGGTCAACTCGCGCACGCTGGTCAGCGCGTCCAGCTTGCGCGCCACCAGGTCGCCCCACCGCTTCTCGTTGATCCGGTACTGCGCGGCCTGCCGCCCGCGGCGGGTCCGCTTGGTCACCAGGCCCTCGCCGACCAGGAACTTCAGGTTCGTGGAGATCGACCCGCTGGAGGCCTCCAGCTCCTGCGACAGCTCCGCGGCGGTCCGCTCGGTCGGCTGGCACACCAGCAGGTACCCGAGGATGCGCCCGCCGATCAGCGGGATGCCCTCGCGCTCGAAGTGCGCCGCGAACCGCTCGATCCACGCCGACAGCCGAGTCTCACGCCCGACACTCACCAGCCCAACCCCCTGTTTCGGCCGACACTGAAGCCATAGTAGGCAGTCAGAGCCGCCGGAGGCCGGCCAACACGCGCTCCATCAGCCCCAGGTCGGGCTGTTCGCCGTCGGAGGACACCGTGCGGTGCACGTCGATCAGGCCGCGCTCGGCCATGTCGCCCAGCAGCACCTTCGCCACGCCCAGCGGCAGCCGCAGCAGCGCCGCGACCTCCGCCACCGACCGCGGCCGGGCCACCAGCGAGATGACCTCCTGGTACTCGGCCTTCATCGCGCCCGGGTAGTCCCACTCGACCGTCGAGACCAGCGTCTCGATCTCCAGCTGGACCGACGACGTGGTGCGCCCGCCGGTCCACGAGTAGGCGCGGACGATCGACGCCGCCTCCTCGTCGCGCGGGTAGTCGAAGTCCACGTCGTCCTGGAACACCGGGTGCGGGCGCGTGGGCACCTCCGCCTGGTCCGGTTCGGGCCGCGGCGCGGGCTTGCGCCGCCGACCCGCGTCCAGGCTGAAGCCGTTGAGCAGGTCGGCGAACGTCTGCTCGGCGGACGGTTCGGGCTCCTGGCTCATGACCACCTCACGCCGACGGGCGGGCCATCATCCGTTTCACGCCCTGGATCTCGGCGCGCAGTTCCGGGGTGAGCAGCTGCCCGACCTGGTCCACGACGACGGTCATCTCGTAGGCCACCTGGCCGACGTCGGCGTCCGGCGCGGCCAGCACCGCCAGGCACGAGCCGTCCCGGATCGACATCAGCAGCATGATCCCGTACTGCATCTCGATCACCGAGCGCAGCACCGGGCCGCCGTCGAAGCACCGCGCGGCCGACTCGGTCAGGCTCGCCACGCCCGCCGCGATCGCCGAGAGCTGCTCGGCGCGGTCGTCGGGCAGGCCGCTGGACGCGGTGAGCAGCAGGCCGTCCACGGAGATGACCACGGCGTGGGCGACACCGGGCACGCGTTCGGCGAAGTTGCTCACGATCCAGCCGAACTGGTCGATCTGCCGTGACCTCTGCCCGCTCATGTGCTCTCCCGCCCCGTTCGGTTCTCACCGGACTCCCGTACACCTTGCCGGATACCGGTCTGGTAGCTGGCCAAAAATCCCCGTGTCGCGTTCGGATCACGCCGAACGGGTGCACCGGGTTCCGGCGCTTCGGGGCGGTCGGCCACCAGGTTCGTGCGCGGCCTGCGCTTGGGCAGGGCCGTCGAGTTCTCCGCCGCGGGCACCTCGGCCTGCACCGGAACGTCGTTCGTGCGCTGCCGCGCCGGTTCCGCGGGGCCCGGGGGGACGGGCTTGCCGGTGAACCAGGTGGACGGGTTGCGGGCCCCGCCCGGCGCGGCGCCCGTCGGCGGCGGCGTGCTGTTGGCGGCCGGCACGGGCCCCGGTGTCCTGGTGGGCAGCGGAGTCCCGTTCGGCGGAGTGGGAGTGCGGGTGGGCAGCTTCGTGCCGTTGGGCGGAGTGGGAGTGCGCGTGGGCAGCTTCGTCCCGTTGGGCGGCGTCGAGGTCCGCGTCACCGGGCGGGCCGAGGTCACCGCCACGTGGCCGGCGAAGGTCTGCTCCGACGCCGTCACCCGGCGGGGCTCGGGGGCGCTGGCCGCGCGGACCAGCTCGGGCGGCAGCGCGACCACCGCGCGCACGCCCTCGCCCTGCTCGCGCAGCATCACCTGCATGCCGTGCCGGCCGGCCAGCCGCCCGATCACGTACAGCCCGAGCTGGCGCGACACCGGCAGCTCGCCCGCCTCGTCCGCCGCGGCCTGCGCGATCTTGCGGTTGGCCTGCTCCAGGTCCTCCTCGGACATGCCGACGCCCACGTCGAGCACGTCCACGAACACGCCGCCGCCGGCCCGCGCCCGGCCACCGGCGATCACCTGGGTGCGCGGCGGGGAGAAGTTGGTCGCGTTGTCCAGCAGCTCGGCCACCAGCCGCACCAGGTCGCCGGCCGCGTACCCGACGACCTCGACCTGCGGCGTGGCCTGCACGACGACCCGCTGGTACTGCTCGATCTCCGACGCGGCGGCGCGCAGCACGTCGGCCAGCGGCACCGGGCGGGTGAACCGGCGGGCCATGTCGCTGCCGGAGAGCACCATCAGGTTCTCGTTGTTGCGGCGCATCCGGGTGGCGAGGTTGTCCAGCTTGAACAGGTTCGCCAGCTGCTCGGGGTTCTCCTCCTGCCGCTCCAGCTCCTCCATGAGCTTGAGCTGCCGCTCCACCAGGCCCTGGCTGCGCCGCGAGAGGTTGACGAACGCGCTGCGCATCGCGGTGCGCAGGTCGGCCTGCTCGGCGGCGGAGGCGACGGCCTGGCGGTGCACGGCGTCGAACGCGCGCGCCACCTGGCCCAGCTCCTCCCGCGTGTGCACGGGGACGGGCTCGACGGAGGTGTCCGGCGCGGCGTCCTCCTTGAGCTGCGCCACCAGGGTCGGCAGCCGGTGCTCGGCGACGTCCAGCGCCGCCACCCGCAGGGCGCGCAGCGAGCGCAGGAGGTAGTTGCCGACGACGAAGCCGACCGCGGCGGCGGCGAACAGCGAGGCGAGCAGGATCACCGAGGCGAAGCCCGCCCGGTCGCTGGTCTCGTCCTGCAACCGCTCGGCGGCGTCGGCGAGCTGCTTCTCCAGGCCGCGCAGGACGATGCCGATCTGGCGTTGCGCGCCGACCGACCCGTCGTTCCAGGCGTCCACGGCGACCCGGTCCGTGATCGACCGGGGGTCGCTGCGGACCTGTTGCAACAGGCTGTTGCGGGCGTCCACGTCCTGGCCCGCGACGGTGGCGCGGTAGTCGGCCTGCTGCTGCGGCGTGGCGACGGCGTTGAAGTCGGCGAGCTTGTCCTGCTGGCGGGTCCAGGACTGCTCCAGCGCGGTCTTCTCGTTGTCCAGCAACGATCCCCGGCTGATGCCGGCCAGCACGGTGGCGTGCTGCCAGGACATCTGCTCGGCCGCCATCGCGAGGTTGTGCAGCGCGGTGGCCGTGCCGGACAGGGTGGACTCGCCGAAGTCGCCGACCATCGCCTGGTCGAAGTCGAGCAGGGCGCGCAGGACGATGCTGTAGCCGCCGATGCCGCCCGCGAGGTCCACGCCGCCGGTGATCACGCGGTCGCGCAACTGGGGCAGGCCGTCGAGCTGGACGGTGACGTCCCGGAACCGCGCGCCCGCGACCTCGCCGAGCCGGGCGCGTTCCACCAGGTTCTTCACGCCCGCGGCGGCGGTGTCGGTGGCGCGCACGATGTCGCGGAAGCGCGACATGTCCACGCCCTCGCCCTCCGCGCGCTCGGCGGAGAAGGCGCGTTCGGCCTGGACGCTGGTGATCAGCGGGTCGAGGCCGGCGCGCAGCGTGACCAGCCGCTGCATGCCCGCGTACTGGTCGGCCGCCTTGATGTAGCCGCGGATCTGCACCAGCCCCGCGCCGACGGCGACCAGCACCGGCACCGCGAGGACGGCGGCCAGCTTGACCGGCAGCCGCCAATTCCGCCAGTCGGCGACGGCGGACCACCACTGCCGACGCGTGCCGTTTTCGCCTGTCACCACACAAGTCCCGGGGTAAATGAGTAACCGATCGACTACGCAAATCGTCACCGGCACGAGCGGCAGGCGGCGGATGCTGTTGCGGGATAGTAGGTGGTCGATCAGGCCAGGACAACGACCTCGGCGCAGGTCATCCGCCGTTCGGCGCACGGGTCGCGGCGGACGCGACGCGCGACCCGGACGACATCCGGGCCCCGCCGAGGTCGTGAGCTGCGCTAACAGTCCCGTCACCGGCCGTGGCGGCGGGAAGGGCGTTGACTGCGCGCGTCGCGGAGTTACGCTTCTCGCTCGCCGAACCCCGCACCCACGGCGTCCGCGGTGGATCGAGGCGAAATCCCTGGAGGTTTGATGACGAAGGCGATCCTGCCTCCGAGCGAATCGAGACGCGCGCGCGGTTTCGCGACGTTCGACGAAGATCCAGGGGTCCCGCTGCTGGTCGACGAATCGGGCAAGCCGGACTTCGTGGCGTTGCGCGACAGCGAGGATTTCCGCGAGTTGCGACGGCGCGTGACGCGGTTCGTACTCCCCGCGACCCTGGGTTTCCTGGCGTGGTACCTCGGTTACGTCGCGCTTTCGGCTTACGCGCCGGACTTCATGGCGACCGAGGTGTACGGCGTGATCAACATCGGGATCGTGTTCGGCGTGTTGCAGTTCGTCAGCACGATCGCCCTGACCCTGGCCTACGCGCGCTACGCGCGGCGCAAGCTCGACCCGCAGGTGGCCACCGTCCGGGCGCTGACCGGGGAGGGACGGGCGTGACCGGCGGCAACACGGCGATCAACGTCGGCGTCTTCGCCGTCTTCGTGCTGATCACGCTCTGGGTCGTGTACCGGGCGGGCAGCCGCAACACCACCGCGTCGGACTACTACGCGGCGGGGAGCAGCTTCACCGGGCCGCAGAACGGGATCGCGCTGTCGGGCGACTTCCTGTCGGCCGCGTCGTTCCTGGGCATCTCGGGCAGCATCGCGGTCAACGGCTACGACGGGTTCCTGTACTCCATCGGCTGGGTCGTGTCCTGGCTGATGGGCCTGATGATCATCGCGGAGCGGTTGCGCAACACGGGCCGGTTCACCCTCGGGGACGTGCTGGCGTTCCGGATGCGGCAGCGGCCGGTGCGCGCGGCGGCGGCGAACGTGACGCTGGTGATCTCGCTGTTCTACATGATCGCGCAGATGGCGGGCGCGGGCGCGTTGATGGCGCTGCTGCTGGACGTGCACACCAAGGCGGGGCAGGCGGTCGTGATCGCGGTCGTCGGCATCGTCATGGTGCTGTACGTGCTGGTCGGCGGCATGAAGGGCACCACGTGGGTGCAGATCATCAAGGCCGTCCTGCTGATCCTGTGCGTCACGCTGATGACGGTGTTCCTGCTGGGCAAGTTCGGGTTCAGCCTGTCGTCGATCATGGAGACGGCGTCGCGCAACAGCCCGCTCGGCCCGCAGGTGCTCGAACCCGGCGCGCGGTACGGCGGGACCCCGTTGGCGCGCCTGGACTTCATCTCGCTGGCGCTGGCCCTGGTGCTGGGCACCGCGTCCCTGCCGCACGTGCTGATGCGCTTCTACACCGTGCCCAACGCGCGGGAGGCGCGGCGGTCGGTGGTGTGGGCGACGTGGATGATGGCGATCTTCTACCTGTGCACGCTGGTGATCGGCTTCGGCTCGCTGGCGCTGGTCGGCGCGGACACGATCAAGAAGGCCCCGGGCGGCGAGAACTCGGCCGCGCCGCTGCTGGCGTTCGAGATCGGCGGCGCGGTGCTGCTGGGCATCGTGGCGGCGGTGGCGTTCGCGACGATCCTGGCGGTGGTCGCGGGCCTGACGCTGACGGCGTCGGCGTCGTTCGCGCACGACGTGTACGCGAACGTGATCAAGCGCGGGCACGCCGAACCGCGGCAGGAGGTCCGGGTCGCCCGGTTGACGGCGGTCGTGGTCGGGTTGCTGGCGATCGCCGGCGGCATCGCGGCCAACGGGCAGAACGTGGCGTTCCTGGTGGCGCTGGCGTTCGCGCTGGCGGCGTCGGCGAACCTGTCCACGATCATCTACTCGATGTTCTGGAAGCGGTTCAACACCAACGGGACGCTGTGGGCGATCTACGGCGGCCTGGTGTCGTGCGTCGTGCTGATCGCGTTCTCACCGGCGGTGTCGGGCACGAAGACGTCGATCTTCCCGGACGTGGACTTCGCGTTCTTCCCGCTGGGCAACCCGGGTCTGGTGTCGATCCCGTTCTCGTTCCTGTGCGGGTTCCTGGGCACGGTGCTGAGCCGGGAGGAGGCGGACCCGGCGAAGCAGGCGGAGATGGAGGTCCGGGCGTTGACGGGCATCGGCTCGGGACTGCGGTAGCGCCCCCGCGCCCGCTCGTCCGCGGAACCGGTCCGGGACCGCGGTGGTGGCACGCGCTCGGAACCGGTTCGGGCGCCGCGGTGGTGGCACGCGCTGGAACCGGTTCGGGCGTCGCGGTAACGATCGGGCGCCCGGTGCGGATCTTCCCCGTGGGGAGGTCTGCCGATGCCGTTGTTCGGCCGCCGGGGTGTGGAGCCGCCGAAGCCCGTCGACGAGCACGCCGGTCCGCTCGCGGAGTACACCGCGTTGCGGGCCGAGGTGTTGTTCGCGACCGAGATGATGTGGAAGGTCACCGTGTTCCAGGTGACCAGCGCGGGCGCGGTGTTCGGGTTCGCGTTGTCGTCGGCCGGTCGGCTGCCGTTGCTGCTGATCGTGCCGTTCAGCTCCTACATCCTGTGCACGCGCGGCATCTTCTACCGCCGGCTGATCCACCACGCGAAGGTCTACATCCACAAGGAGCTGGACGGGCGCGTGCCCGGCGGGCTGCGGTTCGAGGAGTGGCGGCACCGGCGGTACCGGAGGCGGCAGTTGCTGAGACCGGTGTACGAGAACCCGTTGGTGCTGATGTTCCCGGGCATTTCGGCGCTGTCGCTGGGGACGGTGGCGGTGTGGTTCCTCGCGACCGGGAAGAAGTGGGGCAACACCGCTGTCTGGAGCGGCGCGGTGGCGTGGTCGATCGGGGTGGCGCTGACCCTGCTGTCCGTGGTGCTGCTGTGGTCGGCGCACCGCCAGATCGTCGCCGAGCGCTGACCCGTGCGCCTGCTGATCAGCCGCGTCTAGGACCGCGCGCGAAGGGCGGCGCGGACCGCGGAGGCGAACCGCAGCGGGGCCGTGGCGTCGGTTTGGCGGAAGCCCAGGGACGGCTCGACCAGCTCCAGCTCCAGCAACAAGGGCGCGCCGGACGCGTCGGCCACCAGGTCCACCCGCGCGTACAGGAAGTCGGTCCGGCGCAAGCCCAGGTGCTCCGCCGCCGCGTCCAGGGCGTCCTCGGCGACCCGCTGCTGCGGCCCGGTCGGGTGCGCACCCGACAAGCGCTCCACGATGTAGAGGCCCGACTCGTCGTACTCGGCGTCCTTGGTCAGCATCGCGCCCTTGGTGAAGGCGTGGGAGTACTGGCCGCCGAAGTACACCAGGGCCGTCTCGCCGACCGCGTCCACCGCCGACTGGTAGGGCTGCACCAGCGCCGGACCGCCCAGGCCCTCCAGGTGGGCCGCGGCCGTCTCGACGTCGCCGGCCGCCACGCGCAGCGCGCCCCGCGACCCGGCGCCGACCGTGGGCTTGATCACGAACTCGCCGGCCGGCCAGTCGGAGAAGCCCGGGGAGGCCAGGACCGTCGGCACCACCGGCACGCCCGACCGCTCCAGGTCGAGCATGTAGGACTTGTCGGTGTTCCACGGCACCACCGCCGCCGGGTTCGCCAGCACCGGCACCGAGGCGCACCACGCCAGGAACTCGTCGCGCCGGTCGGTGTAGTCCCACGTCGAGCGCAGGACCACCAGGTCGGCGGTCTCGCCGGAGCCCCAGACCGACCACGCCGCGTCCACGCCGACGTCGGCCAGCGCGCCGACCAGGGCGTCGTCGTCGCCGTCACCGGTGGGCAGGGACGCGCAGCTCGCCAGGAGGACCTTCACCAGCGCAGCCTAAACAGGCGCGTTTCGCTTGCCAAGGCCTCCCGGCAGCGAAGAAACAGCGGTCAGATCGCCCAGGGGGACGCCATCTTGCGGCGGTGCGCCGGGCCGATCTTCGTCGCCGCGGTGGTCTCGCGGTCCCATTCGTGCTGGTCCAGGTCGGCCACGGCCTCGACCAGGGCCTCCGCCGACGCCACGTCGGGCAGCACGACGTCGCCCATCGCGCCGTCGTCGCCGACCAGCACCACGCGGGCGCCGGCCCGGCCGATGTTCTGCACCACCGCGCGGGCGGGCTTGCCGTGCTCCGCCACGAACCGCGTCGCCGTCTTCACCGCCGCGCCGACCTTCTTGTCCTCAGCCACCCGACAAGACTAGAACCTGCGGGTAACTTCCGTGCACGTGACCGAAACCACGACACCACACAGCCTGGTCGGCGAGTTCCTCACCTGGCACTTCGACCGCAACCCCGCGACCGCCGCGATGCTGGGCTCGCTGGAGCACGACCACACGCTCGGCGACTTCAGCGCCACCGCCCTGGCCGAGCAGGAGCGCGAGGCCGGCGGCTGGCTCGACCGGTTCGCCGCCGTGCGCACCGACGACCTGGAGGAGTCGGTCGACCTCGACCTGGTCGTGTCCGTGCTCAGGGGCGTCCGGGCGAAGGCGGAATGGCCTGCGTGGCGACGCGACCCGTCGACCTACACCGCGGCCGTGCTGTACCCGCTGTTCACCGCGTTCCTGCACCGGCTGCGCCCGGAACCGGAGCTGGTGGACAGCGTCGTCGCCCGGCTGGCCGAGGTGCCCGCGCTGCTCGCGCACGCCGAGCGCAACCTCGACCCCGAGCTGGCCGCGCCCAAGATCGTGGAGCGGGCCGCCGCGCAGGCCAAGACCGGCCGCGCGTTCCTCACCGGCACGCTGCCCGCCGAGGTCGGCGACCCCGGCCTGCGGGCGAAGCTGGCCGACGCCGCCGAACCGGCCGCCGCCGCGTTCGACCGGTTCGCCGCGTTCCTGGACGAGTTCGCGACCCGGGCCCGCGGCGACTGGCGGATGGGCGAGGCGCTGTACTCGCGGCTGCTGCTGGAGCACGAGGTCCTGGGCTACGGCGCGGGCGAGCTGCACGAGCGCGGCAAGGCCGCCTACGCCGACCTGGAAGCCGAGATGAAGCGGCTCGCGGGCACCGACGACTGGCACTCGGTGATGGCCGCGCTGCAGGACGACCACCCGCCCACGCCCGAGGCGATGCGCGCCGAGTACGAGGCGGAGACCCTGCGGGCGCGGGCCTTCCTGGTCGAGCGGGGCCTGGTGACGCTGGCCGACGGCGAGGAGTGCCGGGTGGTGCCGTCGCCGACGTTCCAGCGGCCGGTGCTGTCGGTCGCGTCCTACATGTCCCCCGCGCCGCTGACCAACGGCCGCGTCGGGCACTTCTTCGTGCCGTGGCCGCCGGAGGGCTTCACCGCCGAGCAGACCGAGCAGCGGCTGCGCACCAACTCCCGCGCCCAGCTCGCCACGATCGCCGTGCACGAGGCCTACCCCGGCCACCACTGGCACCTGTCGTGGCTGGCCGCGCAGGACCGGCCGGTGCGCAAGGTGTTCCGCACGCCGTACTTCTCCGAGGGCTGGGCGCTGTACGCGGAGAAGCTGCTGCGCGAGCACGGCTACTTCACCGCCGAGCAGGTCGGCGACGAGCGCAAGGCCCGCGCGCAGGAACTGGCGCACGTCGAGGCGCGGCTGTTCCGCGCGGCGCGCATGATCGTGGACACCGCGCTGCACTGCGGGGACATGACCGTCGAGCAGGCGGAGCGGTTCATGACGACCAAGGCGTCGCTCACGCCGGGCACGGCGCAGGGCGAGGTGACGCGGTACTGCGCGTGGCCCACGCAGGCCCCGTCGTACCTGACCGGCGCGTTGGAGATCGAGAAGATCCGCGAGGAGTTCCCCGGCACGCAGCGGGAGTTCCACGACAAGCTCGCCGGGTCCGGCGCGCTGCCGCTGGGCCTCGCGCGGCGCGTCGCTCTCGGCAGGTGAGACGCGGAACAGTCCCGGGCCCGCGCGGGTTGGGTCGGAACAGGCAACGGACAACGGAGGACGGCTGAGATGCCCAAGGCAGTGGTGGTGCGCGCGACCGGCGGACCGGAGGTGCTGGAGTTCGGCGAGGTCGAGGCGCGCACACCGGGTTCCGGGGAGCTGCTGGTGGACGTGGCCGCCGCCGGCGTCAACTACATCGACACCTACCACCGGGAGGGCCGCTACCCGCTGCCCGTGCCGTTCGGCATCGGTCTGGAGGGCGCGGGGCGGGTCGCCGCCGTCGGCCCGGACGTGACCGGTGTCGCGGTGGGCGACCGGGTGGCGTGGGCGCACGCGCAGGGCAGCTACGCCGAACAGGCCGTCGTGCCCGCCGCGGCGGCCGTGCCGGTGCCCGACGGTGTGGCCGACGAGACGGCCGCCGCGCTGATGCTCCAGGGCATGACCGCGCACTACCTGGTCGCGTCCACCTACCCCGTCCAGGAGGGCGACACCGTCCTGGTGCACGCCGCCGCCGGCGGGGTGGGCCTGCTGCTGGTGCAGCTGGCCAAGGCGCGCGGGGCCCGGGTGATCGCCACGGTGTCCACGGAGGCCAAGGAGGCGCTGGCGCGGGAGGCGGGCGCGGACGAGGTCGTCCGGTACGACCGGGTCGAGTTCGCGCCCGCGGTGCGGGAGTTGACCGGCGGCGCGGGCGTGGCGGCGGTGTACGACGGCGTCGGCGCCTCGACGTTCGACGGCAGCCTGGCGAGCCTGAAGCCGCGCGGCTACCTGGTGCTGTTCGGCGCGTCCAGCGGCCCGGTGCCGCCGGTCGACCCGCAGCGGCTCAACCAGGCCGGGTCGGTGTACCTGACCCGGCCGAGCCTGGGCGCGTACACGGCCACCCGGGAGGAGCTGGAGTGGCGGGCGCGGGAGCTGTTCGCGGCCGTGGAGAGCGGCGCCCTGGCGGTCCGGATCGGCGCCCGCTACCCGTTGGCCGACGCGCGGCGGGCGCACGAGGACCTGGAGGGTCGCCGCACCACCGGCAAGCTGCTGCTCCTGCCCTGACCCCGCGGACGGCGCCGGCAGCGCCGGCGGCCCCGACAGCGGAACGCTCCGCGCGCCCGGGTGGCGCGCGGAGCGTCGGCGGGGCCGGGGGTCAGGACTGGACCTTCACCGCGTCCACGACGAAGATCAGGGTCTCGCCGGGGGCGATGGAGCCCTTGCCGTCCGGGTAGCCCTTGTCCGGCGGGACCACCAGGAGGCGACGGCCGCCCTCCTTGAGGCCGATCAGGCCCTCGTTCCAGCCCTGGATGACCCGGGCCTGGCCGATGTTCTCCAGCTCCAGCGGCTTGCCCGCGTCCCAGGACGCCTCGCGGGTCTTGCGGTCGCGGAAGGTCGCCAGGACGTAGTGCACCTCGGCGGCGCCGCCCTGCTTGATCTCGGCGCCGGTGCCCTCGGTGAGGTCCTTGACCAGGAGGCCGTCCTGCGGCTTGCAGCCGGTGGGCACGGTGATCGCGGGCTTCGCGCCCGCCGCGCCGGTCACCTGGTACTGGGCCGGCTCGCACGGCGGGCCGCTGGGCGTGGGCAGCGCCTGCGCCTCGCTGGCGGCGGCGGTCGGGGTGGCCGACGGGGTGTTGGTCTTGGTGGACGGCCGGTCGCTCGCGGTGCACGCGGTCAGCGCCAGTCCGGCGGACAACAGGGGCACGAGAGCCAGGGCCGTACGGCCGACGGTACGCATGGTTGCAGACCTTATGGCGTGGGCTCGTCCGCCGTGCCGCCAGGCCCACCAGCAGGCCCAACGCCGGTCACCGTGCGCTGTTTTCGATCTCCACGCGAAACCGCAATTGTGCACTAATTACCGCTATCGCAGTTCGACACCCCAGCGTACAGTAACTCCGCGCACTTGATCGGATACTGACGGCATTCGGCCTTTCGGGTGCAAGGCCGAAGGAGGTGACCCACCGTGTCCGCGAAGCCGGCCGGCGATCGCGGCAACCTGTTGCAGGAATTGTTCTGGACCAGGACAGGCCTGCTCCTGTTGATCCTCGTGGTGACTTCGGGGACCTGCCTGGCCATTTCCAGCACGATGGACCCGGGCGCGCTCCGCAACTTCGTCCTGTCCGTCGGCACCGGCACGATGATCTCCGCCGTCGTCGGTTTCACGCAGACCCTGGTCACCAGTTCGGCGGCGCAACGCGCGCTGGTCACGCCGGTGGTCGAGGAGAGCCGCAAGGCGCTGCGCGAGCTGACCTTCGAGTACCGGGCGTTGGACCGCGAGTTCTTCCCCACCCACGTGTTCGAGCCCACCGCTCGGCCGGACCCGGTGTTCAACCAGGTGATGATGCAGGACCTGGAGCGCACCCGGCTCTACGGGTTCCGCGGCTTCGCGGGCCGGTACGCGGCCTGCCGGCTGCTGTTGTCCCAGGCGGAGTGCGAGCTCCGCGCCGTCCTGGCCGACCCGCGGGACGACGACGCGATCAGCGGCCGGGCCCGCTACCTGCTGCGCCACGAGGGCGCGGACGGCGACTACGACACCATCGTGGACCGGTTGCGCGAGCAGATCTCGATCGGCCTGGTCGGCCTGTTCTGCGCGCGCAGCCGGTGCTCGCGGATCGACCTGACGATCGTGTCGGACCCGCCGCTGGACCGGCTCGAACTGTTCGACGACAGTGCGTGGCTCACCCTCTACAGCAACACCAGCGCGGGGATAGTCCGGCTCTACCCGCGCACCCTGCGTTTTTCCGAGGGGTCGTTCCTCTACGGCATGGAACGCGCGGAGTTCCTGCGCATCAGCAATTCCAAGGCGGGGCTCCACGTCGTCATCACGCCGGGCACCACGCGCGAGGACTTCCTCGTCCTCTTCGAGAAGATCACCGGCGCCCCGCTGACGGCGGAGGGGTTCCGCGCGCTCGAAGAGAAGTTCCACGCATTCCGCCGGGAATTCTCCACCTCCGCTCAGTTGGGGAGCTGATCAAGTCGTGTTCACCGAGTCTGCCGGGTGCTCCGCCCTCGCGGAGCTGGCCACGATCGTCGCCGTGGCCGACCGTCCCGTCACCGACTCCCCCGTCCTCGGTCCCCGCGTCGTCGGCTCCCCTGTCGCCGACCACTGGGCACGCGTCGAGGTCCGGTTCCGGGAGTGGGCGGGACGGCCGGGCCTGCGGGACAGACTTCGTGCGTATTTGAGTTCGTTGACCCCGCGCGAGGAGATGCGCGTGATCGCCAGGTCGCGCGAGACGACCACGCACTTCGCGTGGTGCCTGCGCGACGAGCCGGCCGAGCCGTTCACGTTCTGGCTGCACGAGTACAAGCCGCAGCAGGACTGGCGCCACGGCTACGCCGATTCCATCCACAACCACCGCTACCACTTCTGCACGGTCCTGCTCGCCGGGTCCTACCTGCACGAACGCTTCGACGCCCGGCTCGCGCCGGACGGCGGGTCGATCGTGGACACCACGTTGCTGCGCAGCACGGAGGCCGTCGAGGGTGACGCCGGGACGATGTTGGCGCACGAGTTCCACCGCATCCCCAAGGCGGCGGACGACACGCTGACGTTCCTGGTCAAGAGCCGCGCGGTCACGCCGTGGAGCCTGTCGTTCGACCCGGACACCCGGACCAGCCACCGGCACGTGCCCGTGGAGTCCAGGTTGGAGGAACTGACGAACACGCTCTAAGGATCACCGGCCCGCCTTACCATCGGCCCACCCGGCACGGGAGGGTCCGATGAGTACGGTCACCGCACGGTCGATCTTCGAGGTCGAGCGCGAGGTGTGGCGCCTGTGCCACGACCTCGCGGCGAAGCTCCAGTTCCACGGTTGGCACCACGTGAGCTTCGTGCGCGACAAAGCGGTCCACTTCGCCCGGCGCAACGGCGCGGACGCGGCGCTGGTCGAGGTGGCCGCTTTGGTGCACGACGTGAACTACATGGTGCGCAAGAATTCGCTGCCGGTGGACGGTCGGGACCTGCGACTGTCCATCCTGGCCCGCGCGGGCGTGTGCCCGGAGGTCGCCGCCCGGGTCGATCTGGTCGTCGAGGAAGCCGAGATGCGGACCCGGCACCGGGACATCTCGCTTGAGGCGCAGGCGCTGTCGGACGCGGACACGCTGTTCAAGGCGCTGCCGGTGACGCCGGTGGTGCTCGCGCCCAAGTACCTGGAGGAGAACGGCATCACGCTGCGCGAGCTGGCGCACAAGATCGTCGGCGAGCAGCAGGCCAAGGCGGACGAGGGGTACTACTTCTACGACCCGGAGGCGGCGGCCACGTACTCCCGCTGGGCGACGGCCAACCTCGAACTCTGGCAGTGCATCGTAGAATCGTTGAACGATCCAACGGTAGACCGACTACTGGCCGCTGTCTCTTAGACGGTCCCCGGCCCGAGTTGCTCCGTTTGCGCACGAAAGTTGGTCTGAATACCCACGTAAGGCCACGGACAGTGGCGCGTCCCACACCCGCGAAGCCGCGGCGCGCGACCGCGGTGGGGGTGGAGGTGCGAGGTGTTCGCCGACGACAGGACGGTCCCGTTACCCGAGACGGTGACCCCCCAGACCGTGGAGGCGGCCCTCGCGGGCGACCGCCGGTCGGTGGAACAACTGCTCAGGGTGGTGCGGCCGGCCGTGCTGCGTTACTGCCGTGCGCGGCTGGGGACGTCGGCGGCGGACGACGTGGCGCAGGAGGTGTGCCTGGCGGTCCTGCAAGCGCTCCCCCGCTACCGCGACCAGGGGCGGCCGTTCCTGGCGTTCGTGTACGGCATCGCGGCCCACAAGGTCGCCGACGCCCACCGCTACAACGCCCGCAACCGCGTGGACCCGGTGGCCGACGTGCCCGACGGTCCGATGCCGGAGGCCGGGCCGGAGGCGTTGGCGCTGCGCGGGGAGCTGTCGGAGGAGATGTCGCGGCTGCTGGCCCTGCTGCCGGCGAAGCAGCGGGAGATCCTGGTGCTGCGCGTGGTGGTGGGGCTGTCGGCGGAGGAGACGGCGGAGGCGGTCGAGTCGACGCCGGGCGCGGTGCGCGTCGCGCAGCACCGGGCGCTGACGCGGTTGCGCAAGGCCGTGGTCGAGCGGATGGCGTGCCTGTGAGCGCGGCGGGCTGACGAAGGTCCGGGTGACGTCCGACCGGTCCCGAGGGGGGACGGCGCGGCACCCGGCCCGGTGCGATGACGCGTCCGGCCGCCGGAGAGCGCCGGCGAGTGGCACGCCGGGCCGCCGGAAAGAGCCGGCGAGTGGCACGCCGGGCCGCTGGAAAGAGCCGGCGAGGTGTTGGGCCGCCGCGGTCCGGCTGCCCCGCTCAACGGCGGGCGGCAGCCGACCGCTCGAACGGGACTAGAACGGCCAGCCCAGGACCGGCAGGCCGATGACCGCGTCCACCGCCAGCCCGCAGAACACGAACATCAGGTACAGGTTCGACATGTGGAAGAACTTCATCGTGTTCGTCGACCCGCCGCGCCGGACCACCCCGTGCAGCCGGTGCGCGAAGACCGCGAACCACACGCCCGACACGGCCGCCACGGCCACGTAGATCCACGACGTCACCGGCGCCAGCAACAGCGTGCACACCACGGTGATCCACGAGTAGATCACGATCTGCCGCGTCACCTGCTGCGCCGTCGCCACCACCGGCAGCATCGGCACGCCCGCCCGCGCGTAGTCCTCCTTGAACTTCATCGCCAGCGCCCACGTGTGCGGCGGGGTCCAGAAGAAGATCACGCCGAACATCACCAGCGCCGGCCACGCGACCGTCCCGGTCACCGACGACCAGCCGATGATCACCGGCATGCAGCCCGCCATGCCGCCCCAGATGATGTTCTGCGACGTCCGCCGCTTGAGCACCAGCGTGTAGACGAAGATGTAGAACAGGATCGTCGCGACGGCGAACACCGCGGAGATCAGGTTCGTCGTCAACCACAGGAAGCCGAACGACACCACGCCCAGCACCACGCCGAAGATCAGCGCGTTGCGCGGCGGGATGGCGTTCTGGGCCAGCGGCCGGGCGCCGGTGCGCTTCATGACCGAGTCGATGTCGGCGTCGACGTAGCAGTTCAGGGCGTTCGCCGAGCCCGCGGCCAGGGTGCCGCCGGCCAGGGTGCACGCGATCAGCCACAGCGGCGGCAGGCCGCGGGCGGCCAGGAGCATCGCCGGGATGGTCGTGATCAGCAGCAGCTCGATGACGCGGGGCTTGGTGAGGGCCACGTACGCCCCGACCACCTGTCGGGGCGACCGCGCCGGAAGCTCGCTGACGGCACTCATCGCACTCCTCGGTCGGGTCGGGGGGATGAGCAGATCGTAACCGCGCGTTGAAAACACAGCCCGTTCGGGTACGTCTGAACGCTGGAGGAGACCCGCTCGTATGCCCTGTGCGTACACCCACATTGCGCAAGTCGCACGGACGCCGCTACCGCCCACTAGGCTGACCGGCGGACGAGGGAAAACCGCGGATAGGGCCTGACGGGATCGATTGAGACCGACCGTCGAAGACACCGCCGCCTACGTGAGACTGGAGCTGGAAGTCCGTGTCCGTCACCGATGACATCACCCGGCTGACCGAGGCCCATCTGCCCGACGACTGGACGGAGCTCGACAAGCGCGCCGTCGACACTGCGCGTGTCCTCGCCGCGGACGCCGTGCAGAAGGTCGGCAACGGCCACCCCGGCACCGCCATGAGCCTCGCGCCGCTGGCCTACACGCTGTTCCAGCGCGTGATGCGGCACGACCCCGCCGACCCGGACTGGGTGGGCCGCGACCGGTTCGTGCTCAGCGCGGGCCACTCCAGCCTCACCCTCTACGTCCAGCTCTTCCTGTCCGGCTACGGGCTGGAGCTGGACGACCTCAAGGCGCTGCGCACGTGGGGCTCGGCGACCCCGGGCCACCCCGAGCACCGCCACACCCCCGGCGTGGAGATCACCACCGGCCCGCTGGGCCAGGGCCTGGCCTCCGCCGTGGGCATGGCGATGGGCGCCCGCCGCGAGCGCGGCCTGTGGGACCCGGAGACCCCGCTGGGCGAGAGCCCGTTCGACCACCACATCTTCGTGATCGCCTCCGACGGCGACATCGAGGAGGGCGTGACCTCCGAGGCGTCCTCGATCGCGGGCACCCAGAAGCTGGGCAACCTCACGGTGATCTACGACGACAACAAGATCTCCATCGAGGACGACACCACCATCGCGCTGTCCGAGGACACCGCGAAGCGCTACGAGGCCTACGGCTGGCACGTCCAGGTCGTCGAGGGCGGCGAGAACGTCTCCGGCATCCTGGAGGCGCTGGAGAAGGCCAAGGCCGAGACCGAGCGGCCCTCCTTCATCCTGCTGCGCACCATCATCGGCTACCCCGCGCCGAACAAGCAGAACACCGGCGCCGCCCACGGCGCGGCCCTGGGCGCCGACGAGGTCAAGGCCGTCAAGGAGATCCTCGGCTTCGACCCCGAGCAGACCTTCGAGGTCGCCGACGAGGTCCTCGCCCACGCCCGCGAGGTCGTCAAGCGCGGCGAGGCCGCCAAGGCCGAGTGGCAGCGGTCGTTCGACGCGTGGGCCGCGGCCAACCCGGAGCGCAAGGCGCTGTTCGACCGCCTGGTCGCCCGCCGGCTGCCCGAGGGCTGGGCCGACGCGCTGCCGTCGTGGGAGCCCGACGCCAAGGGCGTGCCGACCCGCAAGGCCTCCGGTGAGACGCTGACCGCGCTGGCCGGCGTGCTGCCGGAGCTGTGGGGCGGCTCGGCCGACCTCGCCGAGTCCAACCTGACCACGATGAAGGGCTCCGACTCGTTCGGCCCGGAGTCGATCTCCACGGGCATGTGGAAGGCCCACCCGTACGGCCGCACGCTGCACTTCGGCGTCCGCGAGCACGCCATGGGCTCGATCCTCAACGGCATCGCGCTGCACGGCCCGACCCGCCCGTACGGCGGCACGTTCCTGGTGTTCTCCGACTACATGCGCCCGGCGGTCCGCCTGGCCGCGCTGATGAAGTCGCCGGTCACCTACGTGTGGACGCACGACTCCATCGGCCTGGGCGAGGACGGCCCGACCCACCAGCCGATCGAGCACCTGGCCGCCCTGCGCGCCATCCCCGGCCTGACCGTCGTGCGCCCCGGCGACGCGAACGAGACGGCCGCGGCGTGGAAGGCGACCATCGAGCAGACCGAGGGCCCGGTCGGCCTCGCGCTGTCCCGCCAGAACCTGCCGGTGCTGGAGGGCACCAGGGAGAAGGCGCTGGAGGGCGTCAAGCGCGGCGGCTACGTGCTGGCCGGCGACGGCGAGCCGGAGCTGGTGCTCATCGCCACGGGCTCGGAGCTGCAGATCGCGGCCGAGGCGCGGAAGGTGCTGGAGGCCGAGGGCGTTGCCACCCGTGTGGTGTCCATGCCGTCCGTCGAGTGGTTCGACGCGCAGGACGAGGCCTACCGCGAGTCGGTCATCCCGTCGTCGGTGAAGGCGCGCGTGGTCGTCGAGGCCGGCATCGCGCAGCCGTGGTACCGGTTCGCCGGTGACGCGGGCGAGATCGTCTCGATCGAGCACTTCGGCGCCTCCGCCGACTACCAGACGCTGTTCCGGGAGTTCGGCTTCACCACCGAGAACGTCGTCGCGGCGGCCCGCCGGTCGCTGGCCAAGGTCCGCTGAACTTCCGTAAGGGGCGATGAAATGACTGCCAACCCGCTGGCCCGGCTCAGCGAAGCCGGTGTGTCCATCTGGCTGGACGACCTGTCCCGCGAGCGCCTGAACACCGGCAACCTCGCCGACCTGGTCGCCAACCAGCACGTGGTGGGCGTGACCACCAACCCGACGATCTTCGCCGCCGCCCTGTCCAAGGGCACGGCCTACGACGAGCAGGTGCGCGAGCTGGCCGCGCGCGGCGCCGACACCGACGCCGCCGTCCGCGAGATCACCACCACGGACGTGCGCAACGCGTGCGACCTGTTCCGCGACATCTACGAGTCCACCGACGGCGTGGACGGCCGCGTGTCCATCGAGGTGGACCCGCGCCTGGCGCACGACACCGAGGCCACCATCGCCGAGGCGCTGGACCTGGCCAAGGCCGTGGACCGGCCGAACCTGCTGGTCAAGATCCCGGCGACGATCGCGGGCCTGCCCGCGATCACCAAGGTGCTCGCCGAGGGCGTCAGCGTGAACGTGACGCTGATCTTCTCCGTGGAGCGCTACCGCGACGTCATGGAGGCGTTCGTCGCGGGCCTGGAGCAGGCCAAGGCCAACGGCCACGACCTGCGCGGCATCCACTCCGTGGCCTCGTTCTTCGTGTCCCGGGTGGACACCGAGATCGACAAGCGGCTGGACGCGCTGGACACCCCGGCCGCCAAGGAGCTGCGCGGCAAGGCCGCCATCGCCAACGCGGTGCTGGCCTACGCGGCGTTCGAGGAGACCTTCAAGGGCGAGCGCTGGGCGGCGCTGGCCGCCGAGGGCGCCCGCGCCCAGCGTCCACTGTGGGCGTCCACCGGCGTGAAGGACCCGAACTACTCCGACACGCGGTACGTGGACGAGCTGGTCGTGGCCGACACGGTCAACACGATGCCGGAGAAGACCCTGCACGCCGTCGCCGACCACGGCAGGATCACCGGTGACACCGTGACCGGGCGGGCCGCGCGGGCGCAGGAGGTCTTCGACGGGCTGGTCGAGGCCGGCATCGACCTCGACGACGTGTTCGTCGCGCTGGAGACCGAGGGCGTCGACAAGTTCGAGAAGTCCTGGGCGGAGCTGCTGGAGACGGTGACCGGACAACTGAACCAGGCGAAGGGCTGAAATGACCGAGGTGATCTCTGTGGAGATCGTCCGCTCGCCGAACGAAGACCAGGTCGCCACCGTGGTGGGCGACCTGGTCCGCGACCAGGCCGCGAGCAAGCTCACCGCCGGCGACGCCACGCTGTGGGGTCCCGAGGCGGAGTCCGAGGCGTCCATCCGCCTCGCGTGGACCACCCTGCACGAGACGTCGCGGCCGCTGGTCGCCGAGGTCGAGGCGCTGCGCGACGAGCTGCGCGCCGAGGGCGTGGACCGCGTGGTGCTCGCGGGCATGGGCGGCTCGTCGCTCGCGCCCGAGGTCATCACCGGCACCGCCGGCGTGCCGCTGGTCGTGCTGGACACGACCGACCCCGGCCAGGTCGCCGACGCCCTGGAGGGCGACCTGGCCCGCACGGTGCTCGTGGTGTCGTCCAAGTCCGGCGGCACCGTCGAGACCGACAGCCACCGCCGGATCTTCGAGAAGGCCTTCGCCGACGAGGGCATCGACGCCGCGTCGCGGATCGTCGTGGTCACCGACCCGGGCTCGCCGCTGGAGGCCGCCTCCCGCGAGGCCGGGTACCGCCGGGTGTTCCTGGCCGACCCGCACGTGGGCGGCCGGTACTCGGCGCTGACCGCGTTCGGCCTGGTGCCCGCCGGGCTCGCGGGCGCGGACATCGGCGCGCTGCTGGACGAGGCCGCCGCGGCGGCCCCGCTGGTGTCGGCCGACGACGCCGACAACCCGGCGATCGTGCTCGCGGCGACCTTCGCGGTGGCGCACGCGCACGGCGCGGAGAAGATCGTGTTCGCCGACACCGGGTCGGGCATCAAGGGCTTCGGCGACTGGGCCGAGCAGCTTATCGCCGAGTCGACCGGCAAGAACGGCACCGGCCTGCTGCCGGTCGTGGTCGAGGGTCCGGGCGCGCCCGGGTTCGTGGACGCCCGCTCGGACGCCACGACCGTCGCGATCGGACCGGCCACCGGCTCGTCCTCGATCGCGGTCGAGGGCACGCTGGGCGCGCAGTTCCTGGTGTGGGAGTACGCCACCGCGCTGGTGGGGCGGGTGCTGGAGATCAACCCGTTCGACCAGCCCGACGTGGAGGCGGCGAAGAAGGCGGCGCGGTCCCTGTTGGACGCACCGGCCGCTTCGCCGGTCCAGCCGGCCTTCGTGGACGGTCCGGTCGAGGTGTACCCGAGCGAGGGCTGGCTGTCCCCGGACGTGAAGACCGTCGCCGACGCGATCAAGGCGCTGGTCGCCGCCGCGCCGGACCACGGCTACCTGTCCGTGCAGGCCTACCTGGACCGGCTGGACGACGCGTCCTTCGCGCTGACCCGCGCGGAGCTGGCGCAGCGGTCGCACCTGCAGACCACGTTCGGCTGGGGCCCGCGGTTCCTGCACTCGACCGGCCAGTACCACAAGGGCGGTCACCAGAACGGCGTGTTCCTCCAGCTCACGGGCGCCTCGGAGTACCAGCTCGACGTGCCGGGCAGGCCTTACGACCTGAGCACGCTTCAGCTCGCGCAGGCGCTGGGCGACGGCCAGGTGCTGGCCGAGCGCGGTCGTCCCGTGCTGCGGCTGCACCTGACCGACCGGGTCGCCGGGCTGGCCCAGCTCGTCGAGGCCATCCAGGAGGACGGGTCGTGACCGCACCGACCAAGCGCAACCCGTTGCGGGACCCGCGGGACAAGCGGCTGCCGCGCATCGCGGGCCCCAGCGGCCTGGTGATCTTCGGCGTGACCGGTGACCTGTCGCGCAAGAAGCTCATGCCCGCGATCTACGACCTGGCCAACCGCGGCCTGCTGCCGCCGGGCTTCGCGCTCGTCGGTTTCGCCCGCCGCGACTGGGCCGACCAGGACTTCATGCAGGTGGTGCACGAGGCGGTCAAGCAGCACGCCCGCACGCCGTTCCGGCAGGAGGTCTGGGACCAGCTCGCCGAGGGCATCCGGTTCGTCCAGGGCACCTTCGACGACGACACCGCCTTCGACACGCTGGCCACCACGCTGGCCGACCTGGACCGCGAGCGCGGCACGGGCGGCAACCACGCGTTCTACCTGTCGGTGCCGCCCAGCGCGTTCACCACCGTGGTCAACCAGCTCAAGCGCGCCGGCCTCGCCACCCCGCCCGCGGACAACCCCGGGCAGTGGCGGCGCGTGGTCATCGAGAAGCCGTTCGGCCACGACCTGCACAGCGCCAAGCAGCTCAACAAGATCGTCAACGACGTCTTCCCCGAGGAGTCGGTGTTCCGCATCGACCACTACCTCGGCAAGGAGACGGTGCAGAACATCCTGGCGCTGCGGTTCGCCAACCAGCTCTACGAACCCATCTGGAACGCGAACTACGTCGACCACGTGCAGATCACCATGGCCGAGGACATCGGCCTGGGCGGTCGCGCGGGCTACTACGACGGCATCGGTGCGGCCCGCGACGTGATCCAGAACCACCTGCTGCAACTCCTCGCCCTCACGGCGATGGAGGAGCCGGTGTCGTTCCGGCCCAGCGACCTGCGGGCGGAGAAGGTCAAGGTGCTGTCGGCGACCCGGCCGGTCGGCCCGTTCGACGAGACCACCGCGCGCGGCCAGTACACCGGTGGCTGGCAGGGCGGGCAGAAGGTGCCCGGCCTGCTGGAGGAGGGCGGCTTCGCCAAGGACTCCACCACCGAGACCTACGCGGCGATCACCTGCGAGATCAACACCCGCCGGTGGGCCGGGGTGCCGTTCTACCTGCGCACCGGCAAGCGGCTGGGCCGCCGGGTCACCGAGGTGGCCGTGGTGTTCAAGCGCGCGCCGCACCTGCCCTTCGACGACACCGCCACCGAGGAGCTGGGGCAGAACGCCCTGGTCGTGCGGGTGCAGCCGGACGAGGGCGTGACCATGCGGTTCGGCTCGAAGGTGCCGGGCAACACCATGGAGGTCCGGGACGTCACGATGGACTTCGGGTACGGCCACGCCTTCACCGAGTCCTCGCCCGAGGCCTACGAGCGGCTGCTGCTGGACGTGCTGCTCGGCGAGCCGTCGCTGTTCCCGAAGAACGACGAGGTCGAGCTGTCCTGGGAGATCCTGGACCCGGTCCTCAAGCACTGGGCCGCCACCGGCGCGCCGGAGAAGTACAAGGCAGGCACCTGGGGACCGGCGTCGGCGGACGAGATGCTGGCCCGCACCGGCAGGCACTGGAGGCGTCCGTGATCATCGACCTGCCCTCGACCACCACGTCGCAGGTCAACAGCAAGCTCGTGCAGCTGCGCGAGGAGGGCGGCGCGGTCACCCTCGGCCGGGTCCTGACCCTGGTCATCGTGACCGACGACGGCGCGAAGACCGAGGACGCGGTGGACGCGGCCAACGACGCGAGCCGCGAGCACCCGTGCCGCGTGATCGTCGTCGCGCGCGGCGCCCGCCGGGCCGCACCCCGGCTGGACGCCCAGATCCGGGTCGGCGGCGACGCCGGCGCGTCCGAGGTGATCGTGCTGCGCCTGTACGGCGAGCTGGCCAACGAGGGCGCGTCGTGCGTGGTGCCGCTGCTGCTGCCGGACACCCCGGTGGTGGCGTGGTGGCCGCACGAGGCGCCGGCCGTGCCCGCGCAGGACCCGATCGGCCGGCTCGCGCAGCGGCGGATCACCGACGCGGCGGCGGAGAAGAACCCGATCAAGGCGCTGGACCAGCGCCGGGCCGGGTACACGCCGGGCGACACCGACCTCGCGTGGACGCGGCTGACGCTGTGGCGGGCCATGCTCGCCTCGGCGTTCGACCTGCCCCCGTACGAGCGGGTGACCGAGGCCGAGGTCGGCGGCGAGGCGGACTCCCCGTCCACCGACCTGCTCGCGGCGTGGCTCGCCGGGTCGCTCAAGGCGCCGGTGAAGCGGAACAAGGCCGTGCGCGGCGAGGGCATCGTGGACGTGCGGCTGGAGCGCAAGTCCGGGGTGGTGGAGCTGGTCCGGCCGGACGGCAAGGTCGGCACGCTGACCCAGCCCGGCCAGCCGCAGCGGCGGGTGGCGCTGCAGCGCCGCGAGATCCGCGACTGCCTGGCCGAGGAGCTGCGCCGCCTGGACCCGGACGAGGTGTACGAGCTGGCCCTGCGGTCGCTGGGCAAGGTCGTGCGCGGCCGGACGCCGGCGAAGACCGCGTCGGCGGCGGCCCGCAAGCCGGTGACCCGCAAGCCCGCGGCCTCGGCCAACGGCGCCGCGCCGGCCCCGGTGACCACCAAGCCCGACGGCGACGCGCCCGCGGACCAGCCCACCGACGCGGCCGGGGCGGCGAAGGCGAGCACCCCGGCCAAGGCGGCGAAGGCCGCCAAGGCCAAGCCCGCCAAGCCCGCCAAGACGGCGGCCCGGGGCCCGGTGAAGGTCGCGGGCAAGGGCGCGGCGGCGAAGGCCAAGGGATGAGCCGGCCCGAGGTGGTGGTGCACCGCGACGGTGACCTGCTGGCCGCCGCCGCGGCGGCCCGCCTGGTCACCCGGCTGGTGGACGCGCAGACCGCACGCGGCTCGGCGTCGCTGGTGCTGACCGGCGGCCGGACCGGCATCGCGGTGCTGGAGCAGCTGCGGGCCACCCCGGCGCGCGACGCCGTGGACTGGTCCCGCGTGGACCTGTACTGGGGCGACGAGCGGTTCCTGCCCGCCGGGCACCCGGACCGCAACGAGACCCAGGCGCGGGCGGCGCTGCTCGACCACGTCCCGGTGGACCCGGCGCGGGTGCACGTCATGGAGCCCTCCGACGGCCGGTTCGGCGACGACCCGGACGCGGCGGCCGACGCCTACGCCGAGCTGCTGGCCGCGAACGCCCGCCCGGAGGACCACGGCCCGGTGCCGTCGTTCGACGTGTGCCTGCTCGGCGTGGGCGAGGAGGGGCACACGCTGTCGGTGTTCCCGTCCTCCCCGGCGGTGTACGAGAAGGAGCGCACGGTCGTGGCGGTCCGCAACTGCCCGAAGCCGCCGCCGACCCGGGTCAGCCTGACCCTGTCGGCCGCGAGCCGGGCCCGCGAGGTGTGGCTGATGACCACCGGCGCGGGCAAGGCGGCGGCCGTGGCGATGGCCCTGACCGGCGCCGGCGAGGTCCAGCTCCCGGCGGCCGGCGCGCACGGGCAGCGCCGCACGCTGTGGCTGCTCGACTCGGCGGCGGCGGCGAAGGTGCCCGACCTGTTCACACCGCCGCTGGCCTGACCGGTTCGACCACGATCACGCCGTCCACCTCCGGGTGGGCGGCGTGATCTCGTTCACGCGTCCGCTGAGCGGACGTTCGCGCTCGCAACTTTGTGGACGGCTCCGCGTCCCGTACGAGTAATCGGCACGTCTCGTTGGGTGAGGGTGGACGGTGCGAGGACGGCGGGGGCTAAGGAGCGGGTCATGCCAAGCGTGATGACAGCCCAGTACGGTGACAAGCGGCGGATGGCTGAGACGGGAGGACGGGTCCTGGCCGGCAACGCTGTCGAGAGGCTGCCGAGCGGCGGGGTCAACGGCGTCCCCACCGAACGGGTGGCCGACGCTGCCCGCGGCCTCCGGGCGTGGCTCGCCCGGCACCGGCAGCTCCTGCTGGACGTGGCGGCCGTGGCGATCGCGGCGTTCGACGTGTGGTTCTGGTTCGCGCCGGACGCGAAGGTCTACAACTACGCCCTGTCCATCGTGGCGGTCGCGGCGCTGGTGTTCCGCCGCCGGTTCCCGTTCCTGGTGGTCCTGCTGACCGTCCCGGGCTTCCTGGCCGGCATGGCGCAGTTGGCGGCGATGATCGCCCTGGGCACGCTGGCGCGGCGCAAGCTGCTGTCCACCCAGACCTACGTCGCGGCGGGCCTGGTGTGGTTCAGCCGGTTCTTCCTGTGGCCGCCGGAGGAGTTCCTGGCGCTGGACTGGAAGACCCACGTCCACGACGCCATCTACGGCTGCATCGTGGCGGGCATGCCCATCGCGATCGGCCTGCTGGCGCACGCGCGGGAGCAGCTCTCCGCCCGCATCGCCGAGCTGGCCGAGAGCCGGGAGCGCGAGCGGATGCTGCACGCGCACGCCGTGCGGGCCGACGAACGCGCCCGCCTGGCGCGGGAGATGCACGACGTGGTGTCGCACCAGGTGAGCCTGATCGCCATGCAGGCGGGCGCCCTGCGGATGGCCGCGGCCGACCCGGACGCCCAACAGGTGGCGGGCACGATCCGGATGCTGAGCACGCGGACGTTGGACGAGCTGCGCCAGTTGGTCAGCGTCCTGCGCACGACCTCGGGCGACGACTCGCCGCAGCCCAGGATCGAGGACCTGCCGCAACTGCTGGCGTCCTCGGGCCTGCCCGCGGCGCTGACCGTGCTGGGCGACGTGGCCGACCTGCCGGCCCCGATCTCCGGCGCGGTCTACCGAACCGTCCAGGAGGCGCTGACCAACGTCCGCAAGCACGCGGGCGGCGCGGCGACGGCGGTCCGCATCGACGCGGACGCCGACGAACTCCACGTGGAGATCCGCAACGACCCGCCGCTCGCGCCCCACGAGTGCGCGACCCTGCCCAGCGGCGGCCACGGCCTGGTGGGCCTGCGCGAACGGGCGGCCCTCCTGGACGGCACGTTCGAGGCGGGACCGTGCGACGACGGCGGCTTCCGCGTGGCGGTCACCTTCCCGCTGACCCGCAAGATCGACTGACCCGCGAGAACGACCGGCCCGCGAGAACGACCGGTCCCACGACTTCGGCGCGCACTCCCCCCTGCCGTGCACGCCGAACCAACTTCAGTGCCGTTGTGCCGCCCGTCTGGTGGCGATGGCGGTGAAGACCGCCGTGCACGCGCCCAGCACGCCGCCCACGACGGCGGGCCACAGCGCGGGTTCGTGCCGGAGCAGGACCGTCGGGAGGAGCCAGACCGCGACACCCAGCCCGAAGCCCAGCGGGGCCGCCGCGACCACCGCCGCCGTGCCGGACTGCCGCCGGCGCAGCGACCTCAGCAGCGACTCCAGGTAGGCCAGCGTGAACAGCAGCAGCACGGCGCTGCCGGCGCCCATGATGCTGATCATCGGCGTGGTCGTCGGCTGGAGGGAGAACTCGCGTTCCCCCTCGGCCGTCTCCGCCGTCGCCGAGGCCGCCCCGCCGATGATCCACCGGCTCGCCCCGGGCAGGTCGAACGACCCCAGGCCCGCCACGTCGGCCAGCGTGATGCCCACGGCCTCGACCGTGAGCCGGGTCGCGCCCTCCACCGCCACCGGCTTGGTCATGTCCTGCCGCACGACCGGCAGGTCGCGGCCGGGCACGGCGAACGGCAGGGCCACCAGCAGCAGCGCGGACAACGCCGCCGCGACCGCGAACCACACCGCGGGCTTGGGCGGTGCGATCAGGTCCTTCGCGGGGACCAGGGGTTGCTGTCCGGACCACACCGGCGGCTGGTCCACCATCGTGGCCCGCACGGGGATGTCCAACGTCTCCCGCGGCACCGACGGGTGGGTGGCCGGACGGGTGCTCGCCGCCGCGACCCGCGGCGCCAGGTGCACCGGCAGGCCCACCCGCATGAGCCAGTCCCGGCCGAAGACCTCCGCCGCGGCGCCCGCCAGGTCGATCGCGAACGTCTCGGCGTTGCGGTACCGGGACTGCGGGTCGCGCCGGATGCCGCGCATGACGACCTGGGCCAGCGGCGGCGGGACGTCGGTCAGCGGACGCGGGTCCTGGTGGACGTGGCGCTGGATCATGGCCAGCGCGCCGCCGCCGCTGTCGAACGGGAGGCGTCCGCTGAGCAGTTCGTAGAGCACGGTGGCCGCGCCGTAGACGTCCGCCGCCGGGCTCAGCGGGTTGCCCAGCGCCTGTTCCGGGGCCAGGTAGGCGGGGGTGCCCAGGACCTGGCCGCCGTGGGTCACCAGGGTCGCGCCCTCGCTGACCACCTGGGAGATGCCGAAGTCGGCGACCTTCAACGCGCCCTGCGCGGTGAACAGCAGGTTCTTGGGCTTCACGTCCAGGTGCAGCACGCCCGCGCCGTGGGCGGCGTGCAGGCCGGACAGGGCGGCCAGCAGGAGCGCGCAGGACTGGGCGGGGGTGAAGCCGTGCTCGCTGAACTTCGACCACACCGTGCCGCCGTCGAGCTTCTCCATCACCAGCAGGTGCTCGCCGTGGTGCTGGACGTAGTCGTACACCGGCACGATGTGCGGGTGGTCCAGGCGGGCCAGCAGCCGGGCCTCGTGCTCGAACCGGGCGCTCATGCGGTCGTCCTCGGCGAGGACCCGCGGGAGGCGCTTGATCGCCACCGGGCGGCCCAGCGGCCGGTGCACGCCCGCGTACACCACGCCCATGCCGCCGCGACCGATCTGGCCGCCGATGTCGTACTGCGGCAGGGCCGCGACGACGCTGGGGCTCACCGTCACGCCGCACCGCCCGGCAGCGGGCGGGTGATGCGCTGGGTGGCCTCCGGGTCGGCGGGCGGGTCGTCGGGCGCCGGGTGCGGGGTCAGGTAGCCCAGCAGCAGGGCCGCCGCCGCCGCGCCGAGGAGGAACGGGATCTCGGCGGCCGGCGACGGCGCCACCACGCGCAGCACGGACAGCGAGATCACCGCGACCAGGCCGGTGCCGACGCCGGCGGGCAGGAACTGCATGGCGCGCCGCCACCGGTTCGCGGGCAGCTTGCGCCGCGCGAGGCCCCACAGCGCGCCCGCCCACGCGAGCAGGGTCAGGACGAACACGGCGATGCCGAACACCCCGTAGACCGACCACAGCGAACCGCGGACGTCACCGGTCGCGCCGACGGTCGCGAGGACCTCGCGGTTGACGTCGAGCACCTCGATGTCGGTGGGCAGCAGGCCGGTCGCCTGGGTGCCGAGCTGGCCGAGGTCGAGCACGAACGCCTTGGTGACGCTCTGCTTCGCGGGCACGTCGAACGGCACGGTCGTGTCGTAGGAGAAGAACGTCAGCGCCAGCGCGGTGCCGGTCAGGCGGACGGTCTTGACGTGGCGGACGGTGTCCGTTCCGTTGTGGACGGTCACTTCGACGCGCGTCGAGGTGGCCGGGTCGAGCACGAGTTCGTCGTCCGCGGTGACCCGCTTGCCGTCCACAATGGCGCTCACGGTGACCGCGTCGGGGGTGACGGCGTGCGCGGTGGAGGTGCCGCCGCCCAGGAAGATCCCGAGGAAGAGCAGTAAACCGACCCTGCTCATAATGCGTCTCACAGGGGCACCTCGAAAGTTCATGGGCACGGACGAGTCCGGGAGTCGGTATGCGAACGGCTGGAACACTAGCTCTACTCGGTGCCGTGGCCTATGGCGTTACGACCCTTGTTGCCACACCGGCATCGGCCCAGCCCTCGGCCGCCGCGGTCGCCACTCCCGACACCGGTCCGGCGGGCGCCACGTTCACGCTGTCGTGGACCGGCGTGTACCTGGACCCGGACTGCTCCGACTACACGGTGCGCATCATGTGGGACGGCAGACAGGTGGTCGGTTCCGGCCGCCACACCGGCCGGGGCGCGGGTTCCGGCACGGCCACCGTCCCCGCCGGCGCGTCCGTCGGGGGCCACCGGGTGACGGCGGTGCCGGTGTGCGCGGCGTCGGCGTACCCGACCGACAGCTTCACCGTGACGACCACCCCGACCACCACGACCCGTCCCCCGGTCACCACGACCACCACCGTCCCACCGGTCACGACGACCACCGCGCCGACCACCACCACCCGCCCGCCGACGACCACCACGTCCTCGCCGACCACTACGACGACCACGACCACCGACTCCGGCAGCACGTCGGTTCCGGCCACGACCACCAAGCCGTTCGACGGCGACGGCGCGCTGACCCTGGACAAGGACAACATCCAGCCCGGCGACCCGCTGACCGCGACCGGGACGGGGTGCCGGCCGGGGTCGGAGGTGAAGCTGTCGTCGCTGGGCGAGGACGTGGGCAAGGCGCGGGCGGACGGGTCGGGGACGTTCAGCACGCGGGTGGAGTTCGCGACGATCCAGCCGGGGCGGCACGTGATCCGGGCGGACTGCGGCATCGTGCTGGTGGGCAGCGTGGACGTGGCGCTGACCAGCTCGACCGGCGGCACCACCTCGACCCTGGTGGTCCTGGTCTTCTTCATCCTGGTGGGCGCGCTGCTCCTGCGCCGCCAGTTCAGCGCCCTGCGCCGCCGCAGCTGACCGGGTCGCCGGGGGAACGCCGACCGGGCACGCGCGCGCCGGGCCAACGGGGTGTGGAGCCAAGCCGAGCCGAGCTGCGCCCGGGCCGAGCCGCGCCGGGCCGCGCCGGGCCGGGCCGAGCTGCGCCGGGCCGAGCCGAAGCGCACCTGGCCACGCCACCCTCCGCCGGCTGCTCGGCCTCGGCCTGCCCGCCGACCCACCCCGCTCCGGGCACGACGACGGCCCCCGGTGGACTCGGGAGTCCGCCGGGGGCCGTCGTGCCGGCACCTGCTAGGGCTCTTCCCGCTGCTTGCGCAGCTTGGTGAGCGCCTCTTCGAGGATCGCCTCGCCGTCCGCGTCGGAGCGGCGCTCCTTCACGTACGCCAAGTGCGTCTTGTACGGCTCGTTGCGCGGAGGAGCAGGCGGGGCCTGCTCGTCCCGGCCCGCCGGCAGACCGCACCGCGGGCAGTCCCAGTTCTCCGGGATCTCCGCCTCGACCGCGAACGACGGACGCGACTCGTGCCCGTTGGCGCACCAGTACGACACCCGGCGCCGGGGCGCGGACTCGCCGCGCTCCGATTCGCCCATCGGGCCTGCGCCGACGCGGGTACCGCGAATCGCGTTACCACCAGCCATCGACCCTCACACCCCCACCACTGTGGTTATCCCTGTCGTCAGTTGACCTTGAGCAGCAGTCCGATGCCGATGATGGCGATCACCCAGATCGCGCCGACGAACAGCGTCAGGCGGTCCAGGTTCTTCTCCACCACGCTCGACCCGGACAGGCTCGACTGCATACCGCCGCCGAACAACGAGGACAGACCGCCGCCGCGACCGCGGTGCAGCAGCACCAGGAGGATGAGCAGCAAGCTGGAGACGATCAGCAGGATCTGAAGGAACAGGATCATTTCTTCCTCGCTGTCAGGCAGGTGACGCCACAGAGTACCCGGTCAACTGCCGACCGTGGACCACCGCGGTGGTTTGGGGATGTTCGAGACTCAGGGTAGAGGGCCGCCGGCCGCCAGGGCACAGAGCTTGGTGAACTCGTCCGCGTCCAGGCTCGCACCGCCCACGAGGGCGCCGTCGATGTCCTTCTGCGCGACCAGCTCGCCGATGTTGCCCGACTTGACCGAACCGCCGTAAAGCACCCGAACGGCCGAAGCCACGTCCTCGCCGTGCAGCTCGGCGAGCTTGGCCCGCAGGGCCGCGCACACCTCCTGCGCGTCGGCGGACGAGGCGACCTTGCCGGTGCCGATGGCCCACACCGGCTCGTACGCGACGACGACGTCCTTCACCTGCTCGGCGGACAGGCCCTTCAGGCCCGCCACGAGCTGGTCGGTGCAGTGCTGGACGTGGTTGCCCGCCTCCCGCACGTCGAGCTGCTCGCCCAGGCAGAAGATCGGCGTGACGCCGTGCTTGAGGGCGGCCTTGACCTTGCGGTTGACCAGGTCGTCGTCCTCGTGGTGGTACTCGCGGCGCTCGGAGTGGCCCACGGTGACGTAGGAGCAGCCCAGCTTGGCCAGCATCGGGCCGGACACGTCGCCGGTGTAGGCGCCCGAGTCGTGCGGGGACAGGTCCTGCGCGCCGTACTTGAGCAGCAGCTTGTCGCCGTCGACGAGGGTCTGGATGGACCGGATGTCGACGAACGGCGGCAGCACCGCCACCTCGACCTTCGCGAAGTACTTCTCCGGCAGCGCGAAGGCGATCTTCTGCACCAGGGCGATCGCTTCGAGGTGGTTGAGGTTCATCTTCCAGTTGCCGGCGATGAGCGGCTGACGCGAAGCCATCAGTCCTCCAAGACCGACACGCCGGGGAGTTCCTTGCCTTCGAGGAACTCCAGAGACGCCCCACCACCGGTGGAGATGTGCGAGAACCCGTCCTCGGGCAGGCCCAGCGCGCGCACGGCCGCGGCCGAGTCGCCGCCGCCGACCACGGTGAACGCCTCGCTCTTCACCAGCGCCTCGGCCACGGCACGGGTGCCGCCGGCGAACGCGTCGAACTCGAACACGCCCATCGGTCCGTTCCAGAACACGGTCTTGGCGTCGGCCAGCTTGGCGGCGAACAGCTCGCGGGTCTCCGGGCCGATGTCCAGGCCCTGCCGGTCGGCCGGGATGGCGTCGGCCTTGACGACCTCGAACTCCGCGTCGGCGGCGAAGTGGGTCGCGGCGAGCACGTCCACCGGGAGCACCAGCTCGACGCCGCGCTTCTCCGCCTCGGCGAGGAAGCCGGAGACCTGCTCCAGCTGGTCTTCCTGCAGCAGCGAGCCGCCGACCTCGTGGCCCTGGGCCTTGAGGAAGGTGTAGGCCATGCCGCCGCCGATGAGCAGCCGATCGACCTTGGTGAGCAGGTTCGCGATGACGCCGAGCTTGTCGGACACCTTCGCGCCGCCGAGCACCACGACGTACGGGCGCTGGAGGTCCTCGGTGAGCTTGTGCAGCACCTCGACCTCGGCCAGCACCAGGCCGCCCGCGTAGTGCGGGAGCTTCTTGGCCACGTCGTAGACCGACGCCTGCTTGCGGTGCACGACGCCGAAGCCGTCGGAGACGAACGCGTCCGCCTTGGCCGCCAGCTCCTCGGCGAACGCCTCGCGCTCCGCGTCGACCTTGCTGGTCTCGCGCGGGTCGAAGCGGATGTTCTCCAGCAGCGTGACGGTGCCGTCCGCGCCCGCCTCGGCACCCAGCTCGACGGTCTGGCCGAGCAGCTCGCCGAGCCGCACCGCGACCGGGGCGAGGGAGAACTTCGGGTCGGGCTCGCCCTTGGGGCGGCCCAGGTGCGCGGCGACGAGGACGCGCGCGCCCCCGTCCACCAGTGCCTTGAGGGTGGGCACCGACGCGCGGACGCGGCCGTCGTCGGTGATCTTGTCGCCGTCGAGGGGGACGTTCAGGTCGGCGCGCACCAGGACGCGCCGACCCGACACACCCTCGGCGATCAGGTCGCTGAGAGTCTTCACCGGTGTCGCCTTCGGGTCAGAGCTTCGAGGCGACCAGGTTGACCAGGTCGGCGAGGCGGTTGGAGTAGCCCCACTCGTTGTCGTACCAGCCGACGACCTTGATCTGGTTGCCGATGACCTTGGTCAGCGGCGCGTCGTAGATGCAGGACGCCGGGTCGGTGACGATGTCGGTCGACACGATCGGGTCCTCGTTGTAGCGCAGGTAGCCCTTGAGCGCGCCCTCGGCGGCGGCCTTGTAGGCGGCGTTGACCTCGTCCACGGTGGTCTCGCGGCCGACGGTGACGGTGAGGTCGGTGGCCGAGCCGGTGGGGGTCGGCACGCGCAGCGCGTAGCCGTCCAGCTTGCCGTTGAGCTCCGGCAGGACCAGGCCGATCGCCTTCGCGGCACCGGTGCTGGTGGGCACGATGTTCAGCGCGGCGGCCCGGGCGCGGCGCAGGTCCTTGTGCGGCGCGTCCTGGAGGTTCTGGTCCTGGGTGTAGGCGTGGATCGTGGTCATCAGACCGCGCTCGATGGTGAACGCGTCGTGCAGCACCTTGGCCAGCGGGGCGAGGCAGTTGGTGGTGCAGGAGGCGTTCGAGATGACCGTCTGCGAGCCGTCGTACTGGCTGTCGTTGGCGCCCAGGACGACGGTCAGGTCCTCGTTCTTGGCGGGGGCGGAGATGATGACCTTCTTCGCGCCGCCCTCGTCGACGTGCTTGCGCGCGACGGTGGCGTCGGTGAAGAAGCCGGTCGACTCGACCACGACGTCCACGCCGAGGTCCTTCCAGGGCAGCTTGCCCGGGTCGCGCTCGGCCAGCGCCTTGATGGTCTTGCCGTCGACCTCGATGCCCTCGTCGGTGACCTTCACGTCGTACGGGAGACGACCGAGGATGCTGTCGTACTTCAGCAGGTGCGCCATCGTGTTGACGTCACCGAGGTCGTTGAAGGCGACGATCTCGATGTCGTGCCCGCCGGCCTGAACGGCGCGCCAGAAGTTGCGACCGATGCGGCCGAAACCGTTGACACCTACGCGAACCGTCACGGTGAGTCTCCTCGATACTCGACTGGCGATGTGCCAGTGGGCGTGCGGAATGACTGTTTCGAGCAGCCGCGAGCCAGCCTAGTCCCCGCACTGCGCCCCTGGTCACGTGGACCACCAGGATCTCTTTATCGAGCAAGAAAATCCAGTGCTACGGTTCAGTAACCGCGACCGTGCGTGACCTTTCCCGCAATCGCCTTGCGCAATCCCGGCACCGTCCGTTCACCGACCCGGCCCCGCGCCGTGACGATCGCGTGAACACCGACCCGACAGCCCTCACCCGACGGTCGCAATCCCCCGGCCGCACCGCAACTCGATCCCGTTGCGCGCACCCGCCGAACGCAGCGCACGCCCAGCACTCCTACCCTGGCTCCACTCGGGGGACACCGACCGCGCCCAGTGCTCGGGCGGGCCACCGGCACGAGGAGATCAGCGAGGAGACCGCGCGGGCCGAACTCGCGATGTTGGAGGGTCTGTCCGACCACCGGTACCCGCGCGCCGGCGCCGTCTCCCCCGACACACCTGGGAATTGCGTGACACGGTCCGGTCGAGTTGGTCGCCTGACCGCCGCGGGGGTCGGCGGTCAGACTTCGGCTTCCAGCATCTCCGCCGTGACCGCCGACTCCGTGTCCGGCATGCCCAGCTCCCGCGCCCGCTTGTCCGCCATCGCCAGCAGCCGCCGGATGCGCCCCGCCACCGCGTCCTTGGTCATCTGCGGGTCGGAGAGCTGGCCCAGCTCCTCCAGGGACGCCTGCCGGTGGGCCAACCGCAGAGCCCCGGCCGCCGCCAGGTGGTCCGGAGCCTCAGGCCCCAGGATCTCCAGGGCGCGCTGCACCCGAGCCGCCGCCGCGACCGCCGCGCGGGCCGAACGCCGCAGGTTGGCGTCGTCGAAGTTGGCCAGGCGGTTGGCCGTCGCGCGGACCTCGCGGCGCATCCGCCGCTCCTCCCAGGCCAGCACGCTGTCGTGCGCGCCCAGGCGGGTCAGCATCGCGCCGATCGCGTCGCCGTCCCTTATCACCACCCGCTCAGCCCCGCGGACCTCGCGGGACTTCGAGCCGATGCCCATCCGCCGTGCCGCGCCGACCAGGGCCAGAGCGGCCTCCGGGCCGGGGCAGGTCACCTCCATCGACGAGGACCGGCCGGGCTCGGTCAGCGAACCGTGCGCCAGGAACGCCCCGCGCCACGCCGCCTCCGCGTCGCACACCCCGCCCGACACCACCGGCGCGGGCAGGCCCCGGACGGGACGGCCGCGCGGGTCCAGCAGCCCGGTCTGGCGGGCCAGGCCCTCGCCGTCCTTGACCACCCGCACCACGAACCGGGTGCCCTTGCGCAGGCCGCTGGAGGTGATGGTGAAGACGTCGGACTGGTGGCCGAACAGGTCGTGGATCTCCCGGCGCAGCCTGCGCGCGGTCGAGCCGAGGTCCAGCTCGGCCTCCACCACGACCCGCCCGCCGACGATGTGCAGGCCGCCCGCGAACCGCAGCAGCGACGCGACCTCGGCCCGCCGGCAGCACGTCTTGGAGACGGCCAGCCTGCTCAGCTCGTCCTTGACCGCGGACGTCATCGCCACGGCGCATCGCCTCCCCTGGTCTCGCGTTGTTCCACCAGCGTTGTACTCGACGCCTCGCCGGGCCCCGCAGGCAGGCCGTCCAACGCCCGACGAATGCTCAACGCGAGAGCGGCCGGGTCGTGACGGTCGGGTGAACCGGCCTGGGCGATCGGCGACAGGTGCGCCGCGGCCCCCAGAGCTGCGGCGGCGCGCCGCAGGCGGTCCGGCACGGGCACCGCGTCGGCGTCCGCGATGACGGCGTCGACGCGCAGATCCGGGGCGTGCGCGCACAGCACGTCCAGGTGCAGCTCCGGGGAGAACCCGGCGGTTTCCCCCGGTTGGGGGACGAGGTTGAGCACGACGACCTTCTTCGCCGACGTCCGGGTCAGCGCCTCGTGCAGGGACGGCACCAGCAGGTGCGGCAGCACGCTGGTGAACCACGACCCCGGCCCGAGCAGCACGACGTCCGCGTCCAGCACGGCCCGCACGGCCTCCGGGCACCCCCGCGGGGGCTCACCGGGGCCGCCCGGCCCGTGCAGGCGGATGCGCTGCACCCGGCCGGGGGTGGTGGCGATCGCTACCTGGCCGCGGATGCGCCGCACCACGTCGAGGTCCTCGTCCAGCCCGGTGACGTCCGCCTCGATCTCCAGCGGCTCGGTGCACATCGGCAGCACGCGCCCGCGCACGCCCAGCAGCTTGCCCGCCTCGGCCAGCACGGCCACGGGGTCGCCCAGCTGCTCCAGCAGGCCCGCCAGGACCAGGTTGCCGATCGCGTGCCCGGCCAGCGCGCCCGTGCCGCCGAAGCGGTGCTGGAACAGCTCCGCCCACAGCGCGCCGCTGCCCTCGGTGTCGGCCAGCGCGACCATCGCCTTGCGCAGGTCGCCCGGCGGGAGCAGGCCCAGTTCCCGGCGCAGCCGACCGGACGACCCGCCGTCGTCGGCGACCGTCACCACCGCGGTCACGTCGTCGGTGATCCGCCGCAGGGCGGTGAGCGTGACGTGCAAGCCACGCCCACCGCCGAGTGCCACTGCCTTCAAGCTCACTCGCGTCCCAGGTCCCGGTGCACGACCTTCACGGCCATGCCGTCCTCGGCGGCCAGCCGCGACGCCAGCTCCTCGGAGATGGCGACGCTGCGGTGCTTGCCGCCCGTGCAGCCCACGGCCAGCGTGAGGTACCGCTTGCCCTCGCGCCGGTAGCCGGCGCCGATGAGGCGCAGCAGCTCGTGGTAGCGGTCCAGGAACTCCTCCGCGCCCTCCTGGGTGAGCACGTAGTTGCGCACGTCCCCGTCCAGGCCGGTCTGCTCGCGCAGCTCCGGGATCCAGAACGGGTTGGGCAGGAACCGGACGTCCATGACCAGGTCGGCGTCCATCGGCAGGCCGTACTTGTAGCCGAAGGACAGCACGGTGACGCGGGTCCGGGTGGCCGACTCGCTGCCGAACGTGTCCTCGATCTTGGCGCGGAGCTGGTGCACGGACAGCGCGGAGGTGTCCAGGACCAGGTCGGCCTCCTCGCGCAGCGGCGTGAGCAGGACGCGCTCGGCCTCGATGCCGTCCTGCAGCCGCCCGTCGGCCTGGAGCGGGTGGCCGCGGCGCACCGACTCGAACCGGCGGATCAGCACGTCGTCGGTGGCCTCCAGGAACAGCACCTTCGGCTTGTAGCCGCGGGCGTCCAGGTCCTTGATGACCGCCGCCAGGTCGTCGGTGAACGCGCGGCTGCGCACGTCCATGACGACCGCGACCCTGGTGATGGCCCCCCGCGCCTGCGCGCCCAGCTCCACCATCGTCGCGATCAGCTCGGGCGGCAGGTTGTCCACCACGAACCAGCCCAGGTCCTCCAGGCACTTCGCGGCGGTGGACCGGCCCGCTCCCGACAGGCCCGTCACCACCGCGACCTCGATGCCGGACTTCTCGCCGGCCTGTGCGCTCACGATTGCTCCCCTTCGGTACCGGCCGCGCTCAACGTCGCGTGCACGGCCTCGGCGGTGCGCCTGCCCACACCAGGCACCCCGCTGATCTCCTCGATGCTCGCCTCACGGAGTTTCTTCAGTGAGCCGAAGTGCTTGAGCAGCGCCGCTTTCCGCGTCTGCCCGAGACCCGGCACGTCGTCCAGTGCCGAGGTCGTCATGCGCTTGGACCGCTTCTGGCGGTGGTAGGCCACGGCGAACCGGTGCGCCTCGTCGCGGACCCGTTGCAGCAGGTAGAGGGCCTCGCTGGTGCGCGGCAGGATCACCGGGTCGGGCTCGCCGGGCACCCACACCTCCTCCAGCCGCTTGGCCAGGCCGACCACGGCCACGTCCGTGATGCCCAGCTCGGCCAGCACGTCGCTCGCGGCCTGGGCCTGCGGCGCGCCGCCGTCGACCACGAGCAGGTTGGGCGCGTAGGCGAACTTGCGCGGCTTGCCGGTCTCCGGGTCGATGCCGGGCAGCGGGCCGTCCTTGTTCTCCCTCAGGTACGCCTGGAACCGGCGGCGCACCACCTCGGCGATGGACGCCACGTCGCCCTGGTCGGCCCCCTCGCGGACGGCGAAGCGCCGGTACTCGGACTTGCGCGCCAGGCCGTCCTCGAAGACGACCAGCGAGGCCACCACGTCCGTGCCCTGGACGTGGCTGATGTCGGTGCACTCGATGCGCAGCGGGGCGGTGTCCAGCCCGAGGGCCTCCTGGAGCTCCTGGAGGGCCGCGGACCGGGCCGTGAGGTCGCCCGCGCGCTTGAGCTTGTGCTGCTGGAAGGCCTCCTTGGCGTTGCGCTCGACGGTCTCCATCAGCGCCCGCTTGTCCCCGCGCTGCGGCACCCGCAGCACGACCTTCCCGCCGCGCAGGTCGCCCAGCCAGCGCTCCACGGCGGCGACGTCGTCGGGCAGCTCGGGCACCAGCACCTCGCGCGGCACCGGGGCCGACTCGATGCCGCTGGCCTGCGCGGACTCGACCTGCTCGCCGTAGAACTGGGTGACGAACTGGTCCACCAGGTCGGCGACGCCGGCCTCCTCGACCTTGTCCACGACCCACCCGCGCTGCCCGCGCACCCGCCCGCCCCGGACGTGGAAGACCTGGACGGAGACCTCCAGGTCGTCCTGGGCGAAGGCGACGACGTCGGCGTCGGTGCCGTCCCCGAGCACGACGGCCTGCTTTTCGAGGGCGCGCTTGAGGGCGGAGAGGTCGTCGCGCAGGCGGGCGGCCTTCTCGAACTCCAGCTCCTCGGCGGCGGCGGTCATCTCGCGGTCGAGCTTGCGGACCATCGCGTCGGTGCGGCCGGCCAGGAAGTCGCAGAAGTCCAGGACGATGTCGCGGTGCTCTTCTCGCGTGACCTTGCCGACGCAGGGCGCGGAGCACTTGTCGATGTAGCCGAGCAGGCAGGGCCGGCCGATCTGGTTGTGCCGCTTGAACACGCCCGCGGAGCAGGTGCGGGCGGGGAACACGCGCAGGAGCAGGTCGAGGGTCTCGCGGATGGCCCAGGCGTGGGCGTAGGGGCCGAAGTAGCGGACGCCCTTGCGCCGGGGGCCGCGGTAGACGTGCAGGCGCGGGTAGTCCTCGTTCAGGGTGACGGCGAGGACGGGGTAGGACTTGTCGTCCCGGTAGCGGACGTTGAACCGGGGGTCGAACTCCTTGATCCAGTTGTACTCCAGCTGGAGCGCCTCGACCTCGGTGGTGACGACCGTCCACTCGACACCGGCGGCGGTGGTGACCATCTGCCGGGTGCGCGGGTGCAACCCGGCGACGTCGGCGAAGTACGAGTTCAACCGCGACCGCAGGCTCTTGGCCTTGCCGACGTAGATGACGCGCCGGTTGGCGTCGCGGAACTTGTACACGCCAGGGGCGTCGGGGATGGAGCCTGTCGCGGGGCGATAGGTCGACGGATCGGCCACCCGACAAGCCTACGTGCGCCCCCCGACAGTCAGACGCGCGCCCGACCCCAGTCCAGGAGGTGCGCGGAGCGATCCACATCACGCCGGGCACGTCCACGCGGCGCTGGTCCCGGGAGCCGCTCCGGGCACGCCCGGCCCAGCGGCCGGGGTGGCTTCGAGTACGCAGGACCTCGGCGACGGTGGCCAACGTCAGAGCTCGACGGGAGAGGCCATGCCGACACGCCGGCGGCGGTCGATCCGGGCTCACCCCGCACGACCTCCCCCACGAGCCGTCAGGCCGGCACGACCTGGCCGCCCTGCACCTTCACGGCCACCGCCTTGAGTCCAGTGGTCGCCGGGCCCTTCTTCACCGCGCCGTCGGTGGCGGCGAACTGGCTGCCGTGGTTCGGGCAGGTGATCGTGCCGCCCGAAGGGGCCCCGACCGTGGTGCCCGCGTGCGGGCAGGCCGCGTCGAAAGCCTTCACGGTTGAACCCGATCGGGTGACGACCAGGCTCTTCCCGCCCGCCTCCACGACGACGCCGCCGCCGTCGGGGACCTCGGACAGGGACACGATGCCCTCAGCCGCCGAACCGCCCGTGGTCGTGGGCGCGGAGCCGCCGGTGGTCGTGGGCGCGGAGCCGCCCGTGGTGCCGGGGGCCGTGCCGCCGGTGGTGGCGGTCGGGGTGCTCGCCGTGCCGCACGCGGCCAGGCCGCCGGGCACCGCCAGCGCCACCAGGACTCCGCACAGCATCGAACGGCGGGACAGGCCGGGGTTGTCGGTGGTGGTCAAAACCGGTCCTCCGTGTGGTGGGTCGTCGTCGTTCGGTCTCTACCGCAATACGACACCACGGGACGCCGGGTTCAACGCTGTCGGGAACCTGTCGAGACGCTGTCAAGCCAGCACGACGTCCTGCCCGGTCACCCGGACGGGCACTTCCGCCAACCCCTTCTCCGCCGGACCCGACAGCACCGCGCCCGACGACGGGTCGAACGTCGACCGGTGGGTCGGGCAGGTGATCACGCCGGCGGTCGGCGGGTTGACGACCGCGCCCTGGTGCGGGCAGGCCGGGTTGAACGCCCGGACGGTCGAACCCGAGCGGACCAGCAGCAACTGGCCGTCCGCGCCCACCGGGACCAGCGCTCCCGACCCGTCGGGCACGTCCGCGAGCCCGGCGACCCGCTCCCCCGCACGGGCGGAGCCGACGCCGGGCCTGCGGGCCGGACCGGCCGACGAGCAGCCGGTCAGGGCGAGCAGACCGCACACCAGCAGTGTTCTGCGTTCCACTCGCCCATCTTCACAAACCGGCCGCTACCGGTCCCCGGCGGTGGCCGTGCGGGCCAGCGCCAGGACCGCGGTGAACGGCGGGAACCAGTGCCGCGAGTGCGACGGCGGGTTCGCCCACCGCAGGGAGCCGTAGCGCGTCATCGTGGGCGGCAGGGCGATGCGCTGCGGCGAGCGGACGAACTGGACCTCGGGCGGCGCCTTGAGGTGCGTGGGCAGCAAGGCGACGAGTTCGGCGAGGAACACCCAGTGCTCCCGCGGTCCGGGTATGACGGTGACGGGCCCGGCCAGCATCCGGGCCTTCAGGTCGGCCAGCACGCGCGAGCCGATCCGCGCCGGCATCGCCAGCGCGGTGGTGGCGGGGCCCAGCGGCAGGAACACGCCCTGTTCGGTGACGGACACCTTCCAGCCCAGCAGCCGGTAACCCGCGATGGCCTCGCCGAGCGCCTGCTGGTGCGCACGGTCACGGGGCGGCCCGAGACGCGGTGTGGTGTCAGCATTGGTTGACGCGGTCATGCTCATCGTGGAGGTCCCTCCCCGGTCGGGTGGAGCGGGCGGTGACCCGGGGCCGGGGGTCGTCCCGGTCCCGGGCCACCACCGCAGGGTGGGCGCATATACCGCCGGCCACCACACCCCTTCCGGGTCGGGGCCATGCACCGGACGCATCAAGTGGATGCACCTCACGGCCGCACGTGGGCCCGGCACGACGCCCCACCCCGTCTTATGCATGAAATGAATGGACTCCCGATCACATGCCGATAGACTCTCGGGCACGCTCAGTGACGGGAGCGAGCCGATGGAACCGAAAGCTCGAAGAGCATCCAGTACCAGGCGCGCTTGCCCGTTGTGCGGAGCGGTGATCGCCGCCGACAACACAGACCGGCTCTGCCACCGGTGTCGGCGCAATTCGCGTACCGAGCTGTACGGCCCACCCGAGGTCCCGGCCGACTTCTGGGACCACGAGGTGATGGTCGCCGCCTTCACCGACCGGGACATGGGAGCGGTCCTCGCCGCTTACCGCCGCCACCCGCACCACGTCAGCCGCGTCACCCAGGACCGCATGGCGTCGTGGCTGGGGATCAGCCAGGCGCAGTTGTCGCGGTACGAGACCGGGGACAACCCGATCGACCGGATCGAGAAGCTGCGCCAGTTCGCGCGGGCGCTGCGCATCCCCGGTGACCGGCTGTGGTTCGACCGCGTCGGTGTCCCAAGCCAGGCGGGTCCCGCCGACCACGGCGCCCCGCCCGATGTGCTCGCCGCGGCGTGGGACGCGTCGAGCATTGCCAGATCGGTCGAGGAGACGGCGAGGAGCGACTTGGCGATCAGCAGACGAGCGGCGCTCACCGGAGCAGCCGCGGTGGCGATGGGTCCCGCCCTGGTCGAACCGCTGCAGCGGTGGCTCCACCCCCTCCAGCCCCTGTCCCGGTGGTCGTCCAGCGCGGCGATCAGCGAGGAGGAGCTGTACGCGTTGCAGCACGTCGCGGACGGGCTGCGCGGGTGGGGTGGACGAGGCGGGTACGGGCTGGCGCGCAAGGCGGTGCTCGGGCAGTTGGAGGAACTGGCCGAGCGGCTGTCGCGGGCGCCCGCGGGCCCCACCACGGAACGCGCGTTCTTCATCGGAGCGGAGCTGTCCAAGGTGGCGGCGAGCATGTCGTGGGACGCCGGTATGCACGACGCCGCGCAGCGGTACTACGTGCTCGGCATCCGGATGGCGAAGGCGGGCCGCAACGACCCGTTCGCCGCGCTGTGCCTGGCGGCCATGGCGCGGCAGATGTTCGACCTCGGGCGGCCCGAGGACGGGCTGGAACTGGTGCAGTTGGGCCAGTACGGGACGCGGCGCAGCGCGACGCCGACTTTAGAAGCGCTGCTGCGGACCCGGGAGGCGTGGGCGTACGCGCAGATGGGACAGGTTCGCGAGTTCCACCGCGCGGTGGGCCAGGCGCAGGACAGCTTCGCGCAGCGCAGGCCGGGCGCGGAGCCGTGGTGGCTGGACAGCTTCGACGAGGCGGAGCTGGAGGGCGTGATCGGGGCCAGGATGCGCGACCTGGCCGGTCACGACCCGCGCCAGGCGCCGCAGGCGGAGCAGCACATCCGCCGGGCGTTGTCCCTGCGCGACCCGTCGAGGGTCCGCAACCGGGCGTTCGACGTCATCGGGCTGGCCCGCACGCGCATGGTCGCGGACGAGCCCGAGGAGGCGTGCGCCCTGATCAACGAGGTGCTGCCGACGGCGGCGGGGCTGGCGTCCGGACGGGTCGTGCGCAAGCTGCACGACTTCGCGAAGGAAGCCGAGCGCCACCGCGACCTCCCGGCGGTGCGGGAGACGCGTGACGCCATTCGCGGGGTGCGGACGGCCTGATGCGCGTGGGTATCACCGGGCACAGCAACCTGGTGCCCGAATGCGTCGACGACGTGCGGACGGCGATCCGGACGGCGTTGGAGGCCGAGGCGGCGGGCGGGTCGTCCCTGGTGGGGGTGACCTGCCTGGCGCCGGGCGCGGACCAGTTGTTCGCGCGCGCGGTCCTGGACCTGGGCGGCCGGGTCGAGGTCGTGCTGCCCGCGATGGACTACCGGGACAAGCTCAAACCGGAGCGGCGGGCGGAGTACGACGAGCTGCTGGCCCGGGCGCACGTGGTGAGCGTGCTGCCCAACGAGCTGTCGGGCCGGCACGCGTACGTCATGGCCAACGAGCGGATGCTGGCGTCGGTGGAGCTGCTGATCGCGGTGTGGGACGGCAACCCGCCCGACGGTCGGGGCGGGACGGCCGACGTGGTCGAGACCGCGCGGGCCTCCGGGGTGCCGGTGGTCGTCGTGTGGCCGGAGGGCGCGCGCCGGAAGGGTTGAGGACCGGAGCTGTCCTCGATCGGTGGGAGACTCGGCCCATGTTGGAGACCTCGGCCCGACTGCTCAAGCTGTTGTCCCTGCTCCAGGTCCGGCGCGACTGGACCGGGGCGGACCTGGCCGGGCGGCTGGGGGTGGACGTGCGGACGGTGCGGCGCGACGTCGACAAGCTGCGCAGCCTCGGGTACCCGGTCAACTCGGTGCCCGGGGTGTCCGGCGGCTACCAGCTCGGAGCGGGGGCCGAGCTGCCGCCGCTGCTGCTGGACGACGACGAGGCGGTCGCGGTGGCGGTGGGGTTGCGGACGGCCGCGAACGGGACGGTGGCCGGGATCGAGGAGACGTCGGTCCGGGCGTTGGCGAAGCTGGAGCAGGTGCTGCCGTCCCGGCTGCGGCGGCGGGTCAACGCGTTGCAGGAGCACACCGTGTCGCTCACGCCGTCCGTGGCGACCGTCGATTCGCGGACGTTGACGGCCATCGCGGGGGCGTGCCGGGACCACCAGCGGCTGCGGTTCCCCTACGCCGGGCGGGACGGGGAGGCGAGCAAGCGGCACGTCGAGCCGCTGGGGCTGGCCCACACGGGGCGGCGGTGGTACCTGGTGGCGTGGGACGTGGACCGGGCGGACTGGCGGACGTTCCGGGTGGACCGCATCGCCGAGGAGCCGACGCTGGGCGCCCGGTTCGTGCCGAGGGACCCGCCCGACCCGGACCTGGCGTCGTACGTCTCGCGCCAGCTGACGGTCGCGCCGTACACGTACCGGGCGGAGCTGGTCATGCACGCGCCGATCGAGGAGGTCGAGCGGCGGACGTCCAAGACGTCGGTGCACCTGGAGCCGCTGGACGACGGTCGGACGCTGCTGACCGCGGGGTCGCCGTCGCTGGAGGAGCTGGGGTTGTGGATCGGGCTGATCGGCGTGGACTTCGACGTGGTGTCGCCGCCCGAGCTCGCCGAGCACCTGCGGGTGCTCGGCGAGCGGTTCCTCAACGCGGCCGGCGGCGCCCCGGCGACCACCGCCGCCGAGGACCGGACGCGCTGACCCGCCTGCCGGGTGGTGGACGCCGCTGGAAGACCCGGCACGTCCGGGTGGCCGCCGAGGCGAGTGGGCGGTCACGGTTCGCCACGTCGGTCCCCGGCCGGTTACGGCTGTTCCCCCACAGGTGGCCAGTGGCGGCATCCCGGGCATGGCGCCCGATGCCCGGGGCAGCCCCGGGCGGACGCACGAGGACTTCGGGCGTCACCGAGCGCGGGGAGAAGAAGATGCGCGGGGAGAAGAAGATGAAGGACATCAGGCCGATCGTCGCCGTTGTCGCGACCGTTTTCCTGCTGACCGCACCCGGTGTGCCGGCATGGGCGTCGGACCGGGGCGCCAACGTCTACCTGGTGAACAAGAAGACCGGCGACTGCATCACGCTCTCCGGTGACGGCGGTCCGGCGACGCTCTTCCCGGCCGCGTGCGGCGAGGAGCACAACCGGCGGCAAGGCTGGAACCTGGTGGAGCAGGGCACCGGTTCCGGCGTCAAGAAGATCAAGGTGCAGAGCACGTACCGGCAGCACCTGTGCATCGGCTACCAGGGACAGCGCGTGCAGCTGACGAGCTGCTTGGGCGGTGAGGACGTGCTGTGGTGGCCGTCCTGGTGCTACGACTCGAAAGCCAAGCTGTACTGCGTGGTTCCCGCCACGAGCCTTCCGGTCGAGGGGAAGGAGCACGGGAACCTGGTCGAGAGGGATGGCCGGTACCAGGCCGTGACCGATCCCGCCGACGGCACGGGCGAGCGGGTGTTCCACTACCTGAAGCGCTGACGGCGTCCCGGGCCCACGCCGATCACCCGCCCGCTGCCGGGCGGGTGACCCTCAGCCGTGCTAGCTCCGTTGGCAGGCCAGGCGGTACGCCGCCGCCCCGATGAGTTCCAGGGACACCTGGAGGCGTTCGGGGCTGACGTTGAGCTCGATGGTGTCCTCGGGCGTGTGGTAGAGCGGTTCGAGCTGGTGGGGGCCGCCCTCGCCGCGCCAGGAGAAGTTGGCGGCGGCGATCTTGCGCTCGTGGAAGGGCACGTGGTCGCTGCTGCCGCGGGCGACCGGGCCGTGCACCTGGGAGCCGTAGCCCAGGCGGGCGGCGGCCGCGGCGACCTCGCGGGTGGTGGCGTTGTCGCCGCCGTCCACGGACAGGAGCCAGTACGCGGTGGCCGGGCCGTGGCTGGTGGCGACCATGTCGTTCTGGAAGACGCCGGCGATGCGGGCGGCGTCGGGGTCGGTGAGCTGGTTGACGTAGTGGCGCGACCCGAGCAGGCCCTGTTCCTCCGAGCCCCACAGGGCGAAGCGGAGCGCCTTGTGGGTGGGCAGGTGGCGCAGGACGCGGGCCAGTTCGAGGGCGAGCACGGTGCCGCTGCCGTCGTCGTTCGCGCCGGGCGAGCCGGGGACGCTGTCGTAGTGCGCGGTCACCATGACGACGTCGTCGCCGCCGAACGTGCCGGGGCGCTCGGCGAGCACGTTGTACGAGGTCAGGTTCGGGTGGTGGGTCGTGGCCACGGTGATGGTCGCGGGCTTGGCGGCGCGCAGGCGTTCGACGTGGACCTGGGCGACGCCGAGCACGGGGACGGCGACGTTCGCGGTGAGCGCCGGGGAGAAGGCGCTGGTCTTGCCGGCGGGTGGGGTGGAGACGCGGCCGATGAGGACGGCCTTCGCGCCCTTGGCGACGGCGTCGAGGACGGCGGTGGAGCCGGCGGGGACGTTGACCAGGAGGACGACCTGGCCGGTGAGGTCGGCGGGCAGGGCGGCGCCGTTGTCCAGGTCGAGCAGCGGGCCGGTGGCGGAGGTGTTCAGGGCTCCGAAGCGGGACGCCGCGGCGTTCCAGGTGGCGCCGTCGGGCAGGGTCAGGGTGGACAGGTACTTGTCGGGCACGGAGAACGGCTGCAGCTCCACCTGGTAGCGGAGCTTGCGCAGGACGTCCGCGATGTAGTCGCGGGCGCGGTGCTCGGACTCGGTGCCGCCGATGCGCTGGCCGATGCCGTCGCTGAGCACCTTGAGGTGCTCCAGCGCGCGCCGGGCGCGCACGCGGGCCACGACGGGGAAGTCGCCCAGGTCCAACTCCGGCGCCGCGGACGCGCCGGGCCGCTGGGCGTTGGCGGTGGGGTTGAGCCCCAGGGTGACGGCGCCCGCCGCCGCCACGGCACCCGCCAGCACAGACCGTCTACGCATTTCAGGCCCCCTCGGTTCAGGTCGGTCACCTGAACCTAGGCAGGGCGGGGGTAGGCGGGAAGAGTGCCGATGGCCGACAGCTCGCCGCCATCGGCACCACGACGATCAGCGGGTTGCGCGGCCTCCGGCCCCCGGTTCCATGATCCCACGGGGGTACGACAATCCGGTTCGGAGCGCCCCGGGGCTCATTGTCCCAGCGAGGTACGACAACCCCGACGACCACGATCCGACCGCGGCGAAAGCGCCCAACCACGACCGCGCCGGCCCGGCGGACAGCCACCGCCTCGCCGCCACGCCGCCGGCCGGGCCGAACCCGCCCAGCCGCGCCGGACCGCCCAGCCCTGCCCTGCCGCGCCCAGCCGCGCTCAGCCCAGCCGCGCCCAGCCGCGCCGACTCCCAGCCGCGCCAAACCCAGCCGGCACCCCAGCGCCGGCCGTCACCCGGCGAGCGTCAGCCGGTCGCGGCCTTGTGCAGGTCGCGCAGGGCGCGGACCGCCGCCACCGCGTGCTCCCGGTCCACCGCCTGCACCGCCATGATCGACACGTACTCGTCGTCCGGCAGCTCCAGCCGCGCCCACGACGCCCCGTCCGGGAACGACACGTGCAGCACCTCGGACCACTCGAACCGCCGCGCCGTCACCACGTTGCGGACCTCCAAGCCGGACTCGTCGGCGCGCACGCGCGGCCGGGCCAGCAGGAGGACCCCGCACGCCAGCAGCACGCCCAGGATGATCATCGCCACCTGGTCGGAGGTCCGGAAGATGACGCCCGTGGGCGTGTCGCCCAGCAGCAGCCCCACGATGGTGAACACCACCACCAGGAACACCGCGCTGACGACGGCGACCGTGCGGATCCTGCGGGGGCGGAACTCGACGCTCGACATCGTGATCACTGGCCCGCCCGCAGGTCGCGCAGCACCAGGGCCGTGTCCAGCGCGGCCACCACCGCCTCGAAACCCTTGTCCTCCACCGAGTCCTCGAACCCGGCGCGCGCCAGGGCCTGCTCCTCGGTGTCGCACGTCAGCACGCCGTTGCCGACCGGGGTGGAGGTGTCCAGGGCGATCCGGGTCAGGCCCGCCGTCACCGAGTCGCACACGTACTCGAAGTGCGGCGTGCCGCCCCGGATGACCACGCCCAGCGCCACCACCGCGTCGTGCGTGCGGGCCAGTTCCTGCACCACCACGGGCAGCTCGATGGCGCCCGCGACCCGCGCCACGGTGGGGGACGACACGCCCGCCTCCCCCGCCGCCGCCAACGCCCGGGCCACGAGCCGCGAGGTGATCTTCTCGTGCCACCTGGTGGCCACCACCGCCAGCGTCAAGCCCGTCGCGTCCGGGACCGCCGCCTCCGGCCTGCCCTCGCCGCTCATTCGACACCCTCCGTCGTGCTCACGATCGCGCCACCCTGGCTCAACGCCTCGTACTGCTCCAACTGGTGCAGCTCGTGCCCCATCCGGTCCCGCTTGGTGCGCAGGTAGTGCAGGTTCTCCGGGTTCGGCGAGATGGGCAGCGGCACGCGGTCGATCACGCGCAGGCCGTAGCCCTCCAGGCCGACCCGCTTGGCCGGGTTGTTGGTCAGCAGGCGCATGGACTTGATGCCCAGCTCGCACAGGATCTGCGCGCCGGTGCCGTAGTCGCGGGCGTCGGCGGGCACGCCCAGCGCCAGGTTCGCGTCCACCGTGTCCGCGCCCCGGTCCTGCAGCTGGTAGGCCTGCAACTTGTGCATCAGGCCGATGCCGCGACCCTCGTGCCCGCGCATGTAGAGCACGACACCGCGGCCCTGCGCGGCCACCGCCTCCAGCGCCGCGTCCAACTGCGGCCCGCAGTCGCAGCGCAGCGAGCCGAACACGTCACCGGTCAGGCACTCGGAGTGGACGCGGACCAGCACGTCCTCGCCGTCGCCGATCTCGCCGAACACCATCGCGACGTGCTCGATGCCGTCCAGCTTGGAGTCGTAGCCCACGGCGGTGAACACGCCGTGCGCGGTGGGCAGCCGGGCCTCGGCGACCCGCACGACCTGGGTCTCCACGCGGCGGCGGTAGGCGATGAGGTCGGCGATGGTGATCAGGGCGAGGTCGTGGTCGGCGGCGAAGACCTCCAGCTCGTCGCGCCGCGCCATGTCGCCTTCGTCCTTCTGCGACACGATCTCGCACAGCACGCCGGCCGGGGCCAGGCCCGCCAGCCGGGACAGGTCCACGGCGGCCTCGGTGTGGCCGGGGCGGCGCAGCACGCCGCCGTCGCGGGCGCGCAGCGGCACCACGTGGCCGGGCCGGTTGAAGTCCTTGGCCTCCGCCGACGGGTCGGCCAGCAGCCGGATCGTGCGGGCCCGGTCGGCGGCGGAGATGCCGGTGGACACGCCCTCGCGGGCGTCCACGGTGACCGTGTACGCGGTGCCGCGCTGGTCCTGGTTGGTGTGGTACATCGGCGGCAGGTCCAGCCGGGCGCAGTCGGCCTCGGTCAGCGCCACGCACACGTACCCGGAGGTGTAGCGGACCATGAAGGCGAGCAGCTCCGGCGTCGCCTTCTCGGCGGCGAAGATCAGGTCGCCCTCGTTCTCGCGGTCCTCGTCGTCCACGACGATGACCGGCCGGCCGGCGGCGATGTCCCTGACGGCCCGCTCGATGTCGGAGAAGTCCTTCACCGCGTCCCCTCCGCTCCGGTGTCGCGCAGATGCGGCGTCGCGAGCCGCTCGACGTACTTGGCCAGCACGTCGACCTCCAGGTTGACCAGGTCGCCGGGCGCGCGCCGGCCGAGCGTGGTCAGCTCCAGGGTGGTCGGGATGAGGCTGACGCTGAACTCCGTCTCGCTCACCGACACGACGGTCAGCGACACGCCGTCCACGGTGATCGAGCCCTTCTCCACGACGTACCGGGCGAGGCCGGGCGGCAGTCCGATGTGGACGACCTCCCAGTGCTCGGCCTTCTCCCGCGCCAGGACGGTGCCCGTCCCGTCGACGTGTCCCTGCACGATGTGCCCGCCGATGCGCTGCCCGAGGGCGGCGGCGCGCTCCAGGTTGACCCGGTCGCCCTCGGCGACCTTGGCCAGGCTGCTGCGCCGCAGCGTCTCGCGCATGACGTCGGCGGTGAACGCGCCGTCGGCGACGTCGACCACGGTGAGGCACACGCCGTTCACCGCGATCGAATCGCCGTGCTTGGCGTCGCTGGTCACCACCGGACCCTTGATGGTGACGCGCGCCGCGTCGGGCAGGTCCGCGACGGCGACGACCTCACCCAGTTCCTCGACGATCCCGGTGAACACCGTGTCCTCCTCTAGTGCGCCGGCGACGGAACTGCGGAGATCCGCACGTCCGGCCCGCACATACTGACCTGCTCCACGACCAATCCCACAGCGTCGGTGACGGTGGACACCCCCGCGTCCCGCAGGGCGGCCGGCCCGTCGCCGAGCAGCTTGGGCGCGACGTAGGCGAGCACCCGGTCGATCCGGCCCGCCCGCGCGAACGCACCCGCCAGCGTAGGGCCGCCCTCCAGGAGGACGTCCACCACGTTCCGCTTCGCCAGCTCACCCAGTACCACGTCCGGGTCATGGGTGCGCAAGTGCAGGGTCTCGGCCTGTTCGTCGAGGACGCGCGCGTGCGGCGGCAGGTCGCTGGTTCCCACGACCACCCGCAACGGCTGCCGGGTCACGCCTGTTCCCCGGGCGGTAAGCCGCGGGTCATCGGCGCGCACGGTGCCGGTGCCGACCATGATCGCGTCGATGGTCGTGCGCAGGGCGTGCACCTCGGCGCGGGACTGCTCGGAGGAGATCCACTGGCTGGTGCCGTCGGCGGCGGCGGTGCGGCCGTCGAGGGTGGCGGCGTACTTCCACGTGACGTGCGGGCGGCCGGTGCGGGCGTAGTGCAGCCAGGCGCGCAACGGCTCGACGTGCGTGGGCAGGTGCTCGACGGTCACGCCGGCGGCGCGCAGCACCTCCGCTCCCCCGGCGGCTTTCGGGTTCGGGTCGGCGTTGGCGTAGACGACCTTGCCGACACCGGCTTGGAGCAACGCGTCCGTGCACGGCGGGGTGCGGCCGTGGTGGGCGCACGGTTCGAGGGTGACCACGGCGGTGCCGCCGCGCGCCCGGTCCCCCGCCTCGGCCAGCGCGACGACCTCGGCGTGCGGACCGCCCGGCGGCCGCGTCGCGCCGACGCCCGCGAGCCGCCCGGAGGCGTCCAGCACGACCGCGCCGACCGGCGGGTTGGGGCTGGTGGCGCCGTGGACCCGGGCGCTCGCCGCGACGGCCAGCGCCATCGCCTCGGCCGGGGACGGGGTGGTCACCGCGAGCGGGCCGCCAGCGCCCGCAGCTTCGCCAGGGCCGCGCCGGGGTCGCTCGCGTCGTAGATCGCCGAGCCCGCGACGAAGCAGTCCACGCCGGCCTCGGCGGCCTGCGCGATGGTGTCCTCGTTGATGCCGCCGTCGATCTCCACGACCAGGTTCAGGTGCCCGGAGTCGACCAACCGGCGCGCGGTGCGGACCTTGTCCAGCACCTCGGCCATGAAACTCTGCCCACCGAATCCGGGCTCGACCGACATCACCAACAGCGTGTCGTAATGCTTGAGGACGTCGGTGCAGGACTCGATCGGCGTGCCCGGCTTGATGGACAGCCCGGCTTTCGCGCCGGCCGCGCGCAGGTTCTTGGCGAGCTGGACCGGGTCGGCGGCGGCTTCGAGGTGCACGGTGACGTTGTAGGCGCCGGCTTCGGCGTAACCGATGGCCCAGCGGTCGGGGTCCTCGATCATCAGGTGGCAGTCCAGCGGGATGTCCGTCGCCTTGAGCAGCGACTTCACCACGGGCAGGCCGAGCGTCAGGTTGGGGACGAAGTGCGCGTCCATGACGTCGACGTGCAGCCAGTCCGCGCCGTGGACGGCGGCGGCCTCCTCGGCGAGGCGGGCGAAGTCGGCGGACAGGATGCTCGGGGCGATCATCGGCTGGTGGACCACGGGGCCTGAGTCTAGGTTCTGCGCAATGTCCGGACCTACCGGGGAGTCGCATTTCACTCCGGCCCGCGGGCTTTCCCGCCGCCGATCCGGAAATCACCGACTACTCACCCGGGTAGTTCCCCCGTCACCGTCCGCGGGATTACGTTCGGGGGTGGGGAGCGCGACTGGGGAGCACTGGGGATGAAAGCCGAATTCAGCCACAAGATCGCACTGGTGACGGGCGCCTGCACGCCGTTGGGGACCGGGGTCGTGGAGTCGTTGGCCCGGCAGGGGGCCTTGGTGGCGGCGGTGGACGGCGACGGGCCGCGGCTGGCGGAGTTGGTGGAGCGGTTGCAGCGGGCGGGGGTGCGCGTCGCGGGGCGGCAGATCGACGTGCGGTCGAGCGCGGCCGTGGACGCGCTGGTGGACCAGGTGGAACGCGAGTTCGGCCCGATCGACGCGGTGGTGTCGGTGGCGGCGACGCTGCGCCCGGGTCCGGCGCTGTCGATCAGCGACGAGGACTGGGCGCACAGCTTCGGCGTGAACGCGGACGGCGTCTTCCACGTGTCGAGGGCGGTGGCGACCAGGATGGTGGCCAGGCGCCGCGGGACGATCGTGGTGGTGGCCGCCCACACGGCCACCGTGCCCCGGACCAGCGTGGCCGCCTACGCCGCCTCGCGGGCCGCGGCGATCGCGTACACCGAGTGCCTGGCCGCCGAGGTCGCTCCGCGCGGTGTCCACTGCGCGGTCGTGGCCCCGGACGACGCGCGCCGCGTGGTGGACGAGGTCAGCTTCCTGCTGGCCGACACCGTCCGGCACCCGGCCCAGTCGGCCTGACGCGAACGCCGGGCACTACAGCTCGGCGTGCTCCTGCTCGCCCGCGAGCCGCGCCAGTTCCACCCGCGAGGAGATCCCGAGCTTCCGGAAGATCCCGCGCAGGTGGTAGTTCACCGTGTGCGGCGACAGGAAGAGCTGCCGCGCCACCTGCCGGTTGGTCAGGCCCGCGCCCACCAGCCGCGCGATGTCCCGCTCCGGCGACGACAGCCGCCCCCACTCGTCGCCGCCCTCGTCCTCCGGCGCGGCCACGCCCGCCCGCCGCCGCACCCGCGCCGCGTCACCGGAGGCGCCCATCCGCTCGAAGATCCGCACCGCCACCTCGGCGTGCTCCCGCGCCCGCTGCTCCTGCCCGGACTCCGCCGCCAGCACCGCCAGGTCCTCGTGCGCCGACGCCTGCGCCCACGGGTGCCGGTGCCTCCCGGCCGCCGCCAGCAGCAACCGCTCGTCCCGGTCCCGCAACGCCCGCGCGTGGTCCGCCCCGACCGACACCGCCGCGCACCCCGGGTTGCCGGCCGCCAACTCCTCCGCCGCCCCGACGACGACCCCGGCCAGCCGGCTGTCCCCGACCACCAGCGCCAACCGCACCAGCCACGCGCTCGCGCCGGGCTCCTCGATCAGCATCCGCCGCGCGCCGGCCAGGTCCGCCAACCGCTCCCCCGCCAGTTCCGCCGCCCGCTCCGGACCGCCCTGCGCCTCGGCGACCAGCAGCTCCACCCAGTCGTACTGCCCGGAGTGCAGCACCGCCTCCCCACCGGCGAGACCACCCCGGTACCGCCGCACGTGCTCGGCCGCCCCCGCCACGTCACCCCGGTGCAACGCCACCACCGCCAGCACCGCCGACGCCAGCGGCACCAACAGCCGCAGCCCCCGGTCGTGCGCCAGCGACAAGCCCGAGTGCGCCGCGACCTGCGCCTGCACCAGCTTGCCCGCCTGGGACAACACCCTCGCGCGGGCGATCATGCGGGCGGCGGGCGCGCCGGCGGTGACGGCCTCGTCGGTGTCCGGGCCGTCGCCGTGCACCAGCTTCTCGGCGGCGGCGAACTCGCCCAGCGACGACAGCTTCATCGCGAACGCCACCGACGCGTGCGACTGCCACCACGCCGTCGGCCGGTCCAGTTCCCAGCGGGTCGACTCGCGGCCCCAGTACATGCCCTCGGTGAGGTTGCCCGCGTTCCACTCCAGGCACGAGTGCACGCACGCGGCCATCACGACGTCGGCGTCGCTGGCCTCCCGGTCTCGCGCGGTCAGCACGGACAGCGCGTGCGCGCCCGCCCGGTCGCCGGTGGCGAAGTACAGCGACAGCAGGCGGCCGGCGGCGGCGAGGCGGCGCAGCGGTTCGGGCGCGGTGGTCACCGACAGCGCGTGCTCCATCTCGGCGACGGCGTCGGCGGGGCGGCCGTCGGCGAGCAGGATGCCCGCCAGGGTGGTGTGCAGCTCGGCGGCGGGGCCGGCGTGCAGGCGCTGGGCGAGGCTCTCGCGGGCCAGGGCGATGGCCGCGCCGAGCCGGCCGCCGGCGGCGAGCTGCCGGACGTCGTGCACCGCCGCCGCGCCACGCTGCTCGGCGGGGGTGGCGGGCGGCAGTTCGCACAGGTCCGCGCGCAGCAGGTCGGCGTCGTGGCGCAGGGCGTGCAGCACGGACGGCGGGATCGCCTGAACGACCGCCTGCCGGCCCAGTTCGGAGGCGAACTCCAGCCGGACGCCGGCGGACACGACCAGTCCCGACGCCAGCACCTCGTCCACGGCGGGCAGCAGCGCGCCGGCGGTGCGGCCGGTCATCGTGGCGATGTCCTGCAACAGGAACGACCGGCCCAGCACGGCGGCGACGCGCAGCAGTTGCGCGGCCCCGGTGGACAGGGCGTCGGCCTGGCCGCACACGAGCGTGGCGACGCGGCGCGGGAGGCCGGTGCCGGTGAGGCGGGCGACGCCGTCGCGGACGTCGAGCCGGTTCTCCTCGCGCAGGCCGGTGATCAGCTCGACGACCAGCCGCGGGTTGCCGCCCGCCGAGGACACCAGCGTCCGCAGCGCCGGTTCCGGTTCCGCGCCGAGGACGTCCTTGAGCAGTTGGACGACGACGTCGTCCCCGACCGGGCCGAGGGTGAGGACCTCCCCGTAGGCGGGCAGGACGCGGCGCAGGTCCGGTCCGGCGTGGGCGCTGGTGAGCGCGAGCAGCGTGGTGGTGCCGCGGGCGCGCAGGTCGGGGAGCGCGGCCAGGACGGCGGAGGGGTCCTCGTGCGCGTGGTCGATGGCGACCAGCGGGTTCGCGCCGGGCCGGAGGTCGTCCAGTTCACCGGGGTGGACGAGGACGGCGGTGTAGCCGCGGGCGCGGGCGGCGTCGACCGCGTCGCGCAGGAGGAGGGACTTGCCGGTGCACGGCGGGCCGTCGATGGCCAACAGGCCACCGGGTGCGGCCAGGAACCGGAGAACCGAAGCCCATTCACGATCCCGGCCGTGCGAATTCGACACGGGCCAGCCTGCTACGCGTCTCGGTTGGCTGTCAATTCACGAGTTATTGTCGGGTGCGACGAATGGCGCAACGAGAGCCAGTTCTTCCAACACTTCCCCGGGACCGCCCGAGACGACGCTCACACCCGCGTCCCGCAGGACGGACAGGTGGCGGGAATAGGCGGGATGATGGGATTGGTCTGGGCCAACCTGAGCGAGAACCACCATGGGCGTGCCGCGACCGAGGGCTTCGCAGAGAACGGTGAGGGCTTGGTTGTCGCTGATGCCGAGCGCGAGTTTCGCGATGGAGTTGAGGGTGGCGGGGGCGAACACGAAGGCGTCGGGGACGGGGTGCGGTTTGGGTTCGGAGGGCAGCCGGGAGTTCCACCGGACCGGCAAATCGGTCAGCGCGGCGAGTTCCCCCACCTGCGCCTCCAACCACCGCGCGACGGTAGGGGTGAGCGTGATGGCCAACCGCCACCCCCGCCGAGCCAACGGCTCGACCAACCCAGCCCGCAACCACCCCTCCACCCCACCAGCCGCCGACACAACAACCCCCAACACCGGCCGCCCACTCACCAAAGCCCCCTGATCAACACCTGAATCGAAGGATCGCTCAACAATCCCACAACCCCCACTCACCAACCGCCGCGCCCCGGCCGCCGCTTCGGGTCAAGCCGATGGCAGCGATCGCGAAACGGGCGGCAACTGGCGACGGTTCAGGCCGAGCTGGCGGACGGACCGGCGATGGCGGCCGGACCGGGGTGACGGCCGGTTCCGAGCGGGACCGGCGATGGCGGCCGGACCGGGGGTGACGGCCGGTTCCGAGCGGGACCGGCGGCCGGTTCCAAGCCGGCCGCGAGTGGCGGCCGATTCCCCTAGGCCGCGAGTGGCGGCCGATTCCCCTGGGCCGCGGGTGGCGGGTGGTTCCCTGGAACGGCGGATGGCGGCCGGTTGTCGACGCGAAGTGTGGGGCGGCGGCCAGTCGCTGATTGAGTGCGCGACACGCCTGTGGATCGTTGGATTGTTGAACAATCCAACGATCCACCACGTCAACGATCAGGCTGGGCGGCGCAACACGGAGCAGAACATCGCGTCCGTCCCGTGCATGTGCGGCCACAACTGGACATGCGGCCCATCACCCAAGTCCGGCACCCCGGGGAAGTACTCGCGCGTGTCCAACCGCTCAGCCCCGGTCCGCCGAGCCACGTCCGCCACCACCCCCACCGACTCCGACAGGTGCGGCGAACACACGACGTACGCCACCACCCCACCCGGCCGCACCAACTCCAACGCCGCCGTCAACAACTCCCGCTGCAACCGCGCCAACGGAGCCACATCGGAAGGCTGCCGCCGCCACCGAGCCTCCGGCCGCCGCCGCAACGCCCCCAACCCGGTACAGGGCGCATCCACCAACACCCGGTCGAACCCACCCCCGGGCAACCCGGAATCACGCCCGTCCCCCACGTGCACGGTGATCGGCAACTCCCCCGCCGCCTTGCGGATCAACTCCGCCCGGTGCGGCGCCTTCTCCACCGCGTCCAGCGAAGCCCCGGACAACGACGCCAGCGCCCCCAACAACACCGCCTTGCCACCCGGCCCGGCGCACAGGTCGAGCCACCGCTCGTCCGACCCCTCCACCGGCACCCGGGTCAACGCCAGCGCGCACAGCTGACTGCCCTCGTCCTGCACCGAGGCCAACCGCTCGCGCACCGGGTCCAGGTCACCGGGATCACCCGCTCCGGCCTCCAAGTGCACCCCATAGGGTGAATACGGCGCGACGTCACCACCCGTCATCGCCGCCAACTCGTCAGCGCTGCACTCCCCCGGCCGCGCGGCCAGGTGCACCAACGGCCGTGCGTCGTCAGCCGCCAGGGCCTCCCGCAGCGGCTCACCCCGACTACCCAGGGCTTCCGCGAACGCTTGCGCGATCCACCGCGGGTGCGCATGGGCCATCGCCAGGTAGCCGACCGGGTCGGTGTCCTCGTCCGGCGCGACCTCCTCGACCCAGGCCGCCTCGTCCTGCTCGGTCACCCGCCGCAGCACCGCGTTGGCGAACCCGGCCGCCCCCGACCCCAGCTCCGCCCGCACCAGGTCCACAGTGGACGCGACGGCCGCGTGCGCCGGGATCCGCGTCCGCAACAACTGGTAAGCCCCCAACCGCAGGGCATCGAGCACCGAACCGTCCACTTCGGACAACGGCCGGTCCGAGCACGCGGCCAGCACCGCGTCCAGCAACCCCAGTGCCCGCGAGGTCCCGTAAGCCAGTTCCGTGGCCAGGGCCGCGTCACGGCCGGTGATCCGCCGCTCACGCAACAACCCCGGCAACACCAGGTTCGCGTAAGCGTCACGCTGCCGCACGGCGCGCAACGTGTCCAACGCCGCCTGCCGCGCCGGGTCCTCCACCGGCGGACGGGACGGACCGGTGCGGCGGCGCGGCGGGTGCGGGCCGCGCGGTCGGGAGGGGCGGGACGAGCGCTGTGTCATGAGATCCGTTCCCCCGCCTCGACGCGGACGCCGCGCGCCCAGTCCGTGGCGGGCATCCGCTTCTTGCCCTGTGCCTGCACCTCGGTCAGCTCCACGGGCGTCGTGCCCGTGCCGACCAGCACGCGCCGGCGCTCCACCTTCAGCTCACCCGGCGCCAGACCGTCTTCCTCGACCGGCACGACCGGTCCCAGCTTGAGCCGTTCGCCGCGGAACTCCGCCCACGCGCCCGGGTCCGGCGTCACCGCGCGGGCCACCCGGTCCAGGGCCGCCGCGGGCGCGGCGAAGTCCAGCCGGCCGTCGTCCACGGTCACCTTGGGCGCGTAGCTGACGCCCTCCTCGGACTGCTCGACCGGGCGCAGGGTGCCGTCCCCGATGCCGTCCACAGTGGACACCAGCAGCCGGGCCCCGGACTCCGCGAGCCGGCCCAGCAGGTCGCCCGCCGTGTCGCGCTCGCGCACCCGTTCGGTCACCACCCCGTACACCGGACCGGCGTCCAGCGCCTTGACGATCCGGAACGTCGTCGCCCCGGTGATGTCGTCACCGTGCCGCACCGCCGCCTGCACCGGGGCCGCGCCGCGCCACGCGGGCAGCACCGAGAAGTGCAGGTTCACCCAACCGTGGACGGGGATCGCCAGCGCCGACTCGGGCAGCAACGCACCGTAGGCGACCACCGGGCACAGGTCCGGTTCCAACGCCCGCAGCCGCGCCTGGAAGTCCGGGTCCGACGCCTTCGCCGGCGTCAGCACCTCGATGCCGTGCTCCTCGGCCAGCGCCGCGACCGGAGAGCGCTCGACGCGCCGACCGCGGCCGGCGGGCGCGTCCGGGCGGGTGACCACGGCCACCACCTCGTGCCGCGACTCCAGCAACGCCTTCAACGACGGCAGCGCCGGCTCGGGCGTGCCCGCGAACACCAGCCGCATCACGCACCACCCCCGAACAGCGGGTGCGGCGACTGCTTGAGCGTCGGCACGCCGCCGTCGAACCACGACTGCTGCCGGATCTCGCGCATGGCCTGCTTGCGGGTCTGCTCGTCGAGCCGGTCGAGGAACAGCACGCCGTCGAGGTGGTCGGTCTCGTGCTGGATGCACCGCGCGAGCAGGTCCGAGCCCTCGACCTCGACCGGCTCGCCGTGCATGTTCCAGCCGCGCGCGACCACGTGCAGGTGCCGGCGGCAGTCCCAGGACATGCCCGGGATGGACAGGCAGCCCTCGGGGCCCTCCTGGAACTCCTCGCCGACGACGTCGAACGTCGGGTTCACCAGGTGCCCGGCGAAGCCGTCGCAGTGGTAGGTGAACACGCGCAGGCCCACGCCGAGCTGCGGCGCCGCCAGCCCCGCGCCCCCGGCGTCGCTCATGGTGTCCCACAGGTCCTTGACCAGCTTGCGCAGCTCCGCGTCGAAGTCGGTGACCTCGACGGCGGGGGTCCGCAGCACCGGGTCGCCGAACAGCCGGATGGGTTGGACGGTCACGCACTCTCCTCGCAACGGGGCAGACGGCCAGTCTAGGAGAGCGCGCGAGGGGTCAGTGCTCCATGCCCCGGCCGAGGAAGATCACACCCACCAACGCGGCGAGGAAGTGACCCAGGAAACGCGTGGCGGTCAACAGGCCGTGCGGGACCGCGGGGGTCTTGGTCTGCGTGGTGGTCATGGTGATGGTGGTCATGTCGGCCTCCCCTGGTCTCGTCGTACCACCAAGGTGCCGTGCGGGTCCGTAAGCGCGCGTCCGCTCGGAGTAGCCCGCGCGGCTCATCATCTGGGATGAGTCGACTGCAACAACGGTGACCGGTGCGGCTACTTAGGTGCATGAGGGGTGCCACGACCCGGGGGGCGGCGCGCTTGGTCGAGACCGACGGCGAGCTGTGGCGACGCGGTGACCGGGCCGCGTTCGCGGAGCTGTTCGACCGCCACGCCGAGGCGGTGTGGAACCACGCGCACCGGCTGACCGCGTCGTGGTCGCTGGCCGAGGACCTGACGTCGGCGACGTTCCTCGCGGCGTGGCGGCGACGCTCGGAGGTGGCGCTGGTGCGGGACTCGGCGCTGCCCTGGCTCTACGCCGTGGCGGGCAACCTGGCGCGCACCGAGTTCCGCCGAACGGGCCGGTTCCGCCGGGCGCTGGGCCGGTTGCCGGGGCCGGCGGCGGTGCCCGACCACGCCGAGCTGGTCGCCTCCTCGGTGGACGACTCCGCGCGGTTGCGGCGGGTGCTGGCGGTGGTGCGGGCGATGCCCACCGCCGAGCGCGAGGCCGTGGAGCTGTGCCTGCTGGGCGAGCTGTCCACGGCGGAGGCCGCGGTGGTCCTCGGGGTGGCCGAGGTGACCGTGCGCTCCCGCATCTCCCGCGCCCGCGCCCGGCTGCGCGCTGCCCTGAACGAGGAGGTCTCATGAGCCTGCCGGAACTCCCGCCGCGCCGCTCCCTGCCGCCGGACGTGCGCGAACGCATGCGCCACCGGGTCCTGGGCCGGTCCCACCGGCCGTTGGCGGTGGCGGCGGCGGTCGCCGTGCTGGTCGGGGGCCTGGTCGTCGCGCGGTCGGTGGAGCGCGCCGACGGTCCGGCCGCGTTCCCCACCACGCCGCCGACGACCTCGCACCGCCCGTTCGCCGGCCCGGAGGACGCCCAGGTCGTGCCCACGACGAGCGCCGACCTGTCCCGCTGCGGCTTCACCACCGCCCTGTTCACCGTGCGCCTGAACGGCCGCCGCGTGCTCGCCGCGCCGGGCGAGAGGTTCTGCGAGCTGACCCACGCCACCACGTCCACCTCGACGCTCGCGGTGGCCGTCCCGCTCGGCGACCTGGAGGTGCGGTGGCGCTCGCCCAGCGGCGTGCTGGTCGGGAAGGTGCCGCCGGACCTGGTCCGGATGTCCGCGCGGGCGGCGATCGCGCCGCTGCCCGGCGTGCTGGCCGACCACGGGTACTTCGTGACCCGGCCGTCGCCGCGGGACGCGGTCCTGGAGCTGTCCTACCGCGACCGGCCCGACCGGACGCAGCCCGTGGACCCCGCGGCGGTCCCGGTCACCGCGAAGACCGTCGACTTCTACCCCAGCGGCGTCGCGGACCCGGCGGCGAACGTCCTGGACCGGTGCCTGGACAACGGCATGCTCGACGGCACCCGGATCGTCAGCGACGTCGTGCCGTGGCAGCTGGGCGCGGTGGTGGCGGCCGACACCGACATGGGGTTGGCCGTGCTGCGGGGACCGTCCGGCAACACCGCGTACTGCCACGTCGACCAGTACCGCGCGGTCACCGTCGAAGGGCCGATGAGCGTCGTCGGGTCCCGTACGGAGGCTTTTCACGTGCGGGCGCTGTACCCGCGCAACGCCGGCCGCTACGTCCTGCAGGTCGGCGGCACCCTGCGCGAGGACGTCCACCGCGTCGAACTGCTCGGCGGCACCGGCGTGCAGGTCGAGCTGAAGGACCGGACGTTCGCCGCGGTCGTCGGGCTGCCGTCGCTGGAGCCGCAGGTGCTGAAGGGCGTGCGGCTCACGGCGTACGCGGCCGACGGGACCGTGCTGCAGAGCGAACCCCTGCACTGAAAGGGGCGGCCCCGGTGTGGGGCCGCCCCTTGTCGACTAGCGGGGCCAGACGACGCGCGCCGCGCCGCCACCCCGGCGGGTCGGTTCGGCGGCGGCCCGCCACCGGCCGTCGGGCAGGCGTTCGACGGCGGTCACCGCGCCGATCTCGCCGGTCGAGGCGAACCGGTGGCCCAGGGCGGTCAGGGCCTCGTCGTCCTGGGTGGCCAGGAACGCGGCCTCGGCCTGGGTGTTCGTGGCGTTGCGCTGGGACGCGCGGGGCGCCTCGATGGCCTGGCGCAGCGTGAGGCCGCGGTCCAGGCGCTGGGTGAGGACCTGCAGGACGGTGGTGATGATGCTCGCGCCGCCGGGTGAGCCGAGGGCCATGACCGGCTTGCCGTGGTCCAGGACGATCGTCGGCGACATCGACGAGCGCGGGCGCTTGTTCGGACCGGGCAGGTTCGGGTCGGGGACGCCCGGCGTGACCGGGGTGAAGGAGAAGTCGGTCAGCTCGTTGTTGAGCAGGAACCCGCGGCCGGGCACGACGATGCCGCTGCCGCCCTCCTGCTCGATGGTGAGGGTGTAGGCGGCGACGTTGCCCCAGCGGTCGGCGACGGTCAGGTGGGTGGTGTCGGTGCCCTCGTACGGGGTGGGCGCCTCGGTGCCGTCGGTGCCGCACGGCTTGGGGTCGCGCGGGTCACCGGGCGCGACCGCGCCGGGCATGGCGGTGGTCGCGGAGATCAGGCACGCGCGGCTGTCCGCGTAGGCCTGGGACAGCAACTCCCTGGTCGGGACGTTGGAGAAGCTCGGGTCGCCCACCCAGCGGTTGCGGTCGGCGAAGGACAGCCGGCTGGCCTCCAGGAACCGGTGCAGGTACTGGGTGCGGGACTCGTCGGCGAGCTTGGTGGTCTCCAGGATGTTGAGCGCCTCGCCGACCGTCGTGCCGCCGGAGGACGGCGGGGCCATGCCGAAGACGTCCAGGCCGCGGTAGGTGGTGTGGCTGGGTTCGCGTTGCGGGGCGTTGTAGTTGCCCAGGTCGGTCATGGTCATCGCGCCGGGGCGGACGGTCCGGGTGGACGTGGGCTTGACCGGCGGTTGGTTGACGGCCTTGACGACGTCCCGCCCGACGCCGCCCTTGTAGAAGGCGGAGACGCCGTCCTTGCGCAGCGCGCGGTAGGTGTCGGCGAGGTCGGGGTTGCGGAACGTGCTGCCCACCGCCGGGACCGGCAGGAACAGGGCCTCGCTGGAGGTGAAGTCGCCCAGCCGGGCGGCGTTCTCGGTGACCTGGCGGTGGAAGGTGGCGTCGACGGTGAAGCCGCGGCGGGCGAGGTCCTCGGCGGGCCTGAGCGCCTTGTCCAGCGAGATCGTCCCCCACCGCTGGAGGGCGCGCTGCCACGTGCGGGGCGTGCCGGGGACGCCGACGGACAGGCCGCTGGTGACCGCCTCGGCGAACGGGATCGGCTTGCCGTTCTCGACGAAGAGGTTCTCGGTGGCGGCGGCGGGCGCGGTCTCCCGGCCGTCGATCGTGGACACCTCGCGCGTCCGGGCGTCGTAGAAGACGAGGAACCCGCCGCCGCCGATGCCCGCGGAGAACGGGTCGGTCACGCCGAGGGCGGCGGCGGTGGCGACGGCGGCGTCCACGGCGTTGCCACCGCGGCGCAACACGTCGATGCCGATCTGCGAGGCGTCGGGATCGACGCTGGCCACCACACCGCCCGCGCCGACGGCTTCGGGTTCACGGGGCGCTTCGGTGGCGTTGGCGGAGGAGGTCGGGACGACGAGGGCGGCCACCACGACGAGGGCGGCGAGGGTGCTGGTCGACCGGAGCATCGTTCCCTTGTACTCCTAACCGCTCCCCCGGAGAACCCCCGCCGGTCCCGCCCTTCGGCCCGGGGCTTTCGCGGATGCTCACTCGCCCTTGCGGCGCGCGTAGGCCCGAGCCGCCCGCGCGCGGTCCCCGCAGCGGGTCGAGCACCAGTGTCGTCGCGCGTGTGTGCGCAGCAGGTACCGGTTGCACGGCGGCGAACCGCACGCCGCCAACCGCTCCGCGTCCTCCCCGGTCAACAGGTCCGCCGCGTTCGCCGCCAACACCGCCAGCGCGTGGTCCACGATCCGCGTCACCGGGTGCGTCGCCTCGCGGAGCAGCCCGCGCACCGGGTCCCAGCGCAACAGCGCCGCGGTGGGCGTCCGCGTCAGGGCGTCGTTGACGGCGACCAGCGCACCGGCCGGGGCCGGCATCCCGTCCACCCGCGCCGCCAGCAACGCCCTGATCTGCTCCCGCAACGCCCGCAACTGCGCCGCGCACATCTCCCGCAGTCCGGCGTCCTCGGGCGCGAGGTCGTGCGCCGCCAGCCACCGCGACGCGCTCCCCGGCTCCCCCAACAGGTCCAGGTACTGCCCGCCGGGCAGCGCCAGCGCGCTGTTCGCGAAGTCGAGCGCCGGGTACTGCTCCGCGCCCGCGGCCGGGACCACCTCCATGCCCCTCATGGTAACGCTTGCGTTTTGCCGTGAGGCGCGGCTAGGTTCCTCACGGCAAACATCGCGTTTATCCATGACAAGGGGGACACCGTGACCACCGTGCGCACCTTTGGCGGCCCGACCGCGTTGATCGAGGTCGGCGGCCTGCGGCTGCTCACCGACCCGACCTTCGACGCGCCCGGCGACTACTCCGTGGGCGGCACGCGCGTCCTGACCAAGACCGCCCCGACCGCCACCACACCGGCGGAACTGGGCCGGATCGACGCCGTCCTGCTCTCCCACGACGAGCACCCCGACAACCTCGACCGCGCCGGCCGCGCGTACCTCGCCGACGTGCCGCTGACCCTGACCACCCGCGGCGGCGCGCAGCGGCTCGGCGGGACGGCGCGCGGGCTCGCGCCGTGGGAGCACGTCGAGTTGCCCCGGCCCGACGGCGGCACCCTGACCGTCACGGCGACGCCCGCCCAGCACGGACCCGACGGGTGCGAGCCGATCACCGGCGAGGTCATCGGGTTCGTGCTGACCGCGGCCGACCTGCCGACCGTCTACGTCAGCGGGGACAACGCCTCGCTGGACGTCGTCGAGCGGATCGCCGAGCGCTTCGGGCCGGTGGACACCGCCGTGCTGTTCGCCGGCGCGGCGCGGACCGTGCTCCTCGACGGGGCGTTGCTCACGTTGGACAGCGCGCAGGCCGCGACGGCGGCGCGGATCTTGGGCGCGCGCCGGGTGGTTCCGGCGCACTTCGACAGCTGGGGGCACTTCACCGAGGGCCGGGAAGCGCTGGTCAGCGCCTTCTCGGCCGCCGGCCTGGACCACGTGCTCGACCCGACTTTCACTCGAAAGTGATCTTGCGCGATTCGAACAAGTGTTCGAAACTGGATCCATGACGTCATACCACCCGGCCCACCGTCCCGACGACCACGAGGAGGCACTCTGGTAGACCTCAGCGCATGGCAGGCAAGGCGAGCGCTCGTCGCGGGGAACGCGTACCCGCGTCGACGCTGCCCGTCGCCCGGATCTGTGTGGACGTTCCGCTGCCTCATCTGGACCGTCCGTTCGACTACCAGGTCTCGACCGAACAGGACGCGGACGCGGTGCCCGGTTGCCGGGTGCGGGTGCGGTTCGCGGGCCAGTTGGTCGACGGTTACCTCCTCGAACGCGTGGAGGAGTCGGACTACGGCCGCAAGCTGACGTTCCTGGACCGGGTGATCTCACCGGAGCCGGTGCTGTCCCCGGAGGTGGCGGCCCTGGCGCGGGCGGTGGCGGACCGGTACGCGGGCACGTTGACCGACGTGCTGCGGATGGCGGTGCCACCCCGGCACGCCCGCACCGAGGCCAAGCCGTCGCCGGAGCCGGCACCGGCGCCGGCGGCCCCGTCGGCCGAGGGCTGGTCGCGGTACCCGTTCGGGCCGAACCTGCTGGACGCCCTGCGGGCCGGCCGGACCGCGCGGGCGGTGTGGCAGGCGCTGCCCGCCGAGGACTGGCCCGCACGCCTGGCCGAGGCGGCCACGACCGTGGTCAGCACGGGCCGGGGCGCGCTGGTGGTCGTGCCGGACCACCGCGACCTCGCCCGGCTGCACGCGGCGTGCGCGGCGCTGGCCGGGCCCGACGCGGTGGTCACGCTGTCGGCCGACCTGGGGCCCGCCGAGCGGTACCGGCGGTGGCTGGCCGTGCGGCGCGGGTCGGTGCGGCTGGTGCTGGGCACGCGGGGAGCGGCCCTCGCGCCGGTGCACGACCTCGGGCTGGCCGTGGTGTGGGACGACGGCGACGACCTGCACGCCGAGCCGCGCATGCCGTACCCGAACGTGCGGGACGTGCTGGTCCAGCGGGCGCACCTGAGCGGGGCGTCGCTGCTGGTCGGCGGGTTCGCGCGGACCGCCGAGGCTCAGTTGCTGGTGGACAGCGGCTGGGCGCACGAGGTGGTCGCGGCGCGCGAGACCCTGCGCGCGGTCGCGCCGCGCGTGGCGGCGGTGGGCGACAGCGCGTGGCAGGACGTGAAGGACCCGGCCGCGCGCAGTGCGCGGCTGCCCTCGATCGCGTTCGAGGCGGCGCGGGCGGCGTTCGAGGAGAACTCGCCGGTGCTGATCCAGGTGCCGCGCCGGGGGTACGTGCCGGCGCTGGCGTGCGGGCAGTGCCGGGCGGCGGCGCGGTGCCGCCGGTGCGCGGGTCCGCTGGCGCTGCCGGGCGGCACGGACGACGGCGTGCCGAAGCCCGCGTACTGCCGGTGGTGCGGGGCGACCGAGGCGGCGTTCCGGTGCCCGGCGTGCGGGTCGCGGCGGTTGCGCGGCCAGGTGATCGGCGCGCGCCGCACGGCCGAGGAGCTGGGGCGGGCGTTCAGCGGCATCCCCGTGCGCACGTCCGGCGGTGACGAGGTGCTCGCGGCCGTGTCGGGCGGCCGGGCGCTGGTCGTGGCCACGCCGGGCGCGGAACCCACGGCGGAGGGTGGCTACGGAGCGGTCCTGCTGCTCGACGGCTGGGCGCTGCTCGGCCGCGCCGACCTGCGCGCGACCGAGGAGACCCTCCGCCGGTGGATGACGGCGGCGGCCCTGGCGCGCCCGGCGGGCAAGGTCGTGGTGGTCGCCGACTCAAGCCTGCCGCCGGTCCAGGCCCTGGTCCGCTGGGACCCGGTGTGGCACGCGAGCCAGGAGTTGGCCGCCCGGACCGAGCTGGGCTTCCCGCCGGCGGTCCGCATGGCGACGATCGACGGGCCGCCGGACGCCCTGGCCACCGCCCTGGAGGACCTGCCGCTGCCGCCGACCGGCGAGATCCTGGGCCCGGTCCCGCTGTCCGACGACGACGAACGGGAACGCGCCCTGGTCCGCGTGTCCCGCACCCACGGGAAGGCCCTGGCCGAACACCTGGCCGCCCTCCAGGCCACCCGCAGCGCCCGCAAGGACCCGACCCCGATCAGGATCAAACTCGACCCGCTCGAAGTCCTCTGACCCACACCAACCCTCGCCTGGCCACCCAGCCGAAGCCGCCGCCCGCCGCCCGCCAACACCACAGCCGGTGCCCGCCGCCGCGCACTCGCCGCCACCGCCCAGAGGCCCGGCCGCCCGAGGGCGAGGCCGACGCCGCGCGCCTCGCCGCCGTCCGGCCGGCTCCCGCGGCCGCCGCTCAGCCGGAGAGGCTCTCGCGGCCGTTCTCCACGTGGCCGGACAGGCGGCGGTGGAAGGTGGCGGTGCGGATGGTCAGGTCGTACCAGCCGTGGCGGAAGGCGGTCAGCCAGGGCACGGTTCGGTGTTTGCCCGGGCGCACCGCCACGCGGAAGTCCCGGCCGTCGCCCCGCACCTCGAACACCGCCTCGCGGTCGCCCGCGTTCGCCAGCGTCACCGTCAGCACCCGGCTGTGGCCGTTCACCGACGACTCCACCCCCACCGACTCCCCCGCCACACCGGCGAACTCGCGACGGAAACCGTTCGGGCCCAGCACCGTGAAGCTGTACTCCCCCGTAAACGGCACGGTGAACTCGGTCGAACCCGCCACGTCGAAGTGCACCGGGTACCCGAACTCCCCGCGGTACGGGTACAGCGCCAGGTTCACGCTCGACTTCCCCGTGTTCCGCAACGACAACCGCACCGCCCCGTCCACCACCCGCCCAGACACGTCCGGCTGGTACGGCAGCGGCCTGGCCGGGCGGGTGCCGGGTTCCTGCACGGGCATCCGCTGGTCGGCCGGCGGCGTCGGGCGCCAGCGCGGGGTGGCCGGGGGTACCGGGCCCGGGGCCGCCACGACCGGACGGGTGCCGCGGCGGGTGAAGTCGAACGCTCCGGTCAGGTCACCGGCCACTCGGCGGCGCCACGTGCTGATGTTCGGTTCCGCCACGCCCAGCCACCGCTCCAGGAACCGCGTGTTGGACGTGTGGTCGAAGACCTCCGAGCAGACGTACCCGCCGACCGTCCACGGCGACACGACCGTCATCGGCACGCGCGGGCCCAGGCCCAGCGGGCGGTCGCCCACGTACTCGTCGCGCTCGGTGAGCGGTGGGCGCGGCGGGGGCACGTGGTCGAAGTAGCCGTCGTTCTCGTCGTAGGTGATGAACAGCGCGGTCGAGTCCCACACGTCCGGCACCGAGGCCAGCGCGTCCAGGACCTGGTAGGTGATGGAGGCGCTGGCGGCCGGGGACGACGCGCCCGGGTGCTCCGAGTCCACCGAGGACGGGACCAGGTAGGAGACCGCGGGGAGGCGGCCCGACTCGACCGCGGCGCGGAACTCCGCACCCAGCGAACCCGGTCGGACCCGGCGCAGGGCCGCGTCGTAGAGGGCGCGTTCCGGAGGCGACAGCAGCGCCACGCCTTCCTCCAGGCGCGCCAGCATCTCCGGCGGGTTGGTCGAGCGGAACACCGCCGCGTAGAAGGAGTCCAGCGACTGGTACGAGCCGCGCAGCGCCTTGCGGGCGATGTCCTTGAAGCGGGTGAAGAACTCCAGGTTGTTGTCCTGGTAGTTGTCCCACTCCTGGAACACCTTCCACGACACCCCGGCCCGCGTCAGCCGCTCGGGGTAGGTCGTCCACGGGTAGCCGGGGTGGGTGTCCTCGGCGTACGCGGAGTTGCCGACGGCCCGCGCGCCCGACGCCTCGAAGCCCGTGTAGCCGCTCACCCAGTAGTTCCGGTTCGGGCTGGTCGACGTCGGCACCGAGCAGAAGTACGCGTCGCACAGCGTGAACGTGTCCGCGAGCTCGTAGTGGAACGGCAGGTCCAGCCGGTCGTAGTGGGCCATCGTCGCGGCCGTCTTGGCGGGCACCCAGTTGTCGTGCCAGCCGCCGCGCAACGCCCGGTGGCCGCCGTCCCAGCTGTGGTCGAGGTCGCCGATGTACTGCACGTCCTTCGACCCGCGCGCCTCGCGCACCGAGAACGGCAGCACGCCGGACTGGTCGAACACGCCGTCGAGGGCGTTGCGGTCGGAGAACCCGCGCACCCCGCGCAGCGTTCCGTAGTAGTGGTCGAACGCTAGTTTCGTTCTTACTGTCCTTATTCGTGTACCGAGCATCAACGCGCACAGAGCGCTTACAACTTGCACCGAGACAATGTCGGAGCGTTACCCGCCGATGCCCTACCGACGCGGCCTATAGCGCCGTTGGGCCAAACACGAGAGCGACGCTCACCGCAACTGGTTTTTGCTCTGACCGTACACCAGAAGCGCACAAGTGCCAGGACCGTTTGAGCAGGTGGCAGTACCCTGGTGAGGATCGAATGGGGGTTCTCCGTTGAGCACTAGGACGCTGAACAGCAGGTTGAGGCGGAATGCTGGTTCGGGTCCCGTGAAGTTGGTGGGTATCCGCTACTTGCGTGCGTCGAAGGACGCGCGCGGGCGTGAGATCTCCGTGTCTTCCCAGGACGCTGAGGGTGACGAGTTCTTCGAGGAGAACGGCATCACCCATCTTCGGACGTACAGCGACAAAAACCTGAGTGGTTCGCATTTCGCTGTGGATCGCCGGAACGACTACGACCGTGCGTTGGACGACCTCAAGTCGGGTCGGGCGAACCTGTTGTGGACGTTCGACAGCAGCCGCGCCCAGCGTGATCTTGAGCTGTACGTTGCGTTGCGGAAAATTTGCATCCAGACCGGCGCATACTGGGCCTACGGTGGCCGGATCTACGACATGACGGATCCGAACGACCGCAAGATCACCGCGCGGGACGCGACGGAAGCCGAGGGCGCGGCGGACAACATCTCGATCCATTCGCGGCGGGGTGTCAAGCAGCGGGCGAAGCTCGGGCAGCATGCTGGGCATCCGGCCTACGGGTATCGCCCGACGTACAGCCCGGAGACCGGCGAGTCGTTGGGTTGGGTGATCGTTCCAGAGGAGGCGGAGGTCATTCGGCGCGTCGTGAGGTGGGTGATCGCTCGTAAGAAGTTGCGGTGGATCGCCAACAAGCTCAACGACGAGGGGGTTCCGTGTCCGCATGAGGGCCGTTGGAACCGACGCAAGGTGCTGAAGCTGGCGGCCGAGCGCGAGAGCGACGTGGAGTGGGCGAAGTTGTTGGCGTCGCTGACCCCACAGCAGCGAGACGTGGCGGACGACATCGTTGCCCGGGTGCGCGGTGGCGAGAGCCCGAAGGAAATCGGCCGGGACCTGAACCGCCAGGGCGTGCCGTACTTCTGGCGAGCTTTGTGGGACGGCACGAAGGTCCGCAACATCGCCGCTTCGAAGCCCGCGGCTGGTAAGCGGATCTACCACGGTGACGTGGTGATGCGGAAAGAGGTGGACCCGGATGCGCCTGACGGGTATCGGATGGTTCCCGTGGACGTGTCGTGGGAGCCGATCATCACGCAAGAGGAACACGAGAAGGTCGTCGCAATTCTGCGTGACCCGAAGCGGGCGACGCACCGGGAGGGCACGCGCGCCAAGCACCGATGGACCGGGATCGCCCGCTGCGGCGAATGCGGAGACATCATCCAGTCGCGCAACCGGCACGACGGGCCTCGGTACAACTGCCGTAAGGGGTGCGTGTCACGGTCTCAGGTGAGGGTGGATGCGTGGTTGACCGAGCACGCGATCCAACTATTGGAACGTGAGGACGCGGCGACGTTGTTCCGGCTTGATCAGCCAGTGGGCTCGGCGGCCGAGGCGTTGGCGGAGGCGGAGCAATTGCGCGCGAAGTTGGACGGGTTCCGTGACGACGTGTTGGCGGAGCGGATCTCGCGGGAGAGCTTCGCCGTGTTCGAGATGGCGTTGTTGCCAAAGATCAGGGATGCGGACGACCGCGCGAAGCGTGCGGCGCTGCCGCCGGTGTTGGCTCAGGTGATCGGGCCGGATGCCCGGAAGGTGTTCCTCGGGCTGGACATCGCGCAGCAACGGGAGATTCTGCGGGCGATCATGCGGCCGAAGATCTACCACACGAAGAGCAGGACACGCGGTCGGTTGGAAACAAGCACGATCGACCCTGGTTTCCTTTTCGGACTTGAGGTGCCTGGCGAGGCGGTGTCTTCGGAACCCACGTTGGCCACAGTGGCGTAGTGCGGAAACGGAGAAAGCGGCCCCCAGCCCCGACCGTTCGGGACTGGGGGCCATTGCCTTGCCGGTGTCAGGCAGCAGGTCGTGAGGCGGTCGCGTCCCGCACGTAGGGCCGGAAGACGGCCGCGACGAGGTCGAGTTGTGCCGGAGCCAGGCGGGGCGCACGTTCGACGTTGGCGCGAACTGCGGCCAGTTCCTCGGGTGCAAGCACCGTGCGGGGGTCAGTCGCGTCGGTGATCACCACAGGTCATCCTCCCGCTGCGCGGGGACGAGCGCGGTCCCGTCGTTATCTCGGGGGTCGGACAGGGGCGTCACCTTGCGTTCGGCGGTGACGACGATGCCGAGGGTTCCGAGCAGCACGACCACGGCGTTGATCACGCCTTCGATCGCGGTTCCGGTGCCGGGGCTGAGGAGTCCGGCCCCGACGAGTCCGGCGACCAGCGCGGTGAGGCCACCGACGATGGAGCCGATGGTGCGCAGCGGGCGCGGACGGGACAGGTTGGCGTTCATGCGGATGTTCTCCTGTGGGTTGTCGGATGTGTGGCGGTCGAACCACACGACGAAGGCGCGGCAGCCCTTGTAGAGCCACCAGAGGGCGAGTGCGAGCGAGACGACGAAGGACCCGCCGGGTTCCATGTCAGGGGCGGGTGATCCAGTCGCCCGCGTAGATGCGGTCCGGGTTGGAGATGCCGTTGCGAGCGGCGATGGCCGCGACGGTGGTTCCCCATCGCACGGCAAGTGCGGAGAGGGTGTCGCCGGGCTGGATCTGGTAACGCTCACCGCCCCCGCCGACCCCGACGGGCACCCGGATGACCTGCCCGGCCTGGATGCGGTCCGGGTTGGGGATGCCGTTGACGGCCGCCAGCTCGGCGACGGTGGTCCCGAACCGGACGGCCAGCGCGGAGAGGGTGTCACCCCAGACGATCGTGTAGTCCACCCAGCCGGAGGGTGCCGGGGCGGGTGCCGGTGGCTGCGGGCCGGGTGCGGGGGCGGGGACGCTGCCGATGGCGAAGGCGGAGCGGTCCCAGCCGTCCATCGTGGCGTTGCGGTCCACGAGGCCGGGGAAGCCGTTGACGTTGCCCTTCTCGCTGTGCTGGTGCAGTACGAGGCGTGGGTGAGCGTAGTCGGGGCGGGCGGGGTTGCCGTTGTACTGCGCGACCCACAGCAACACCGCCTCGTCGGCCCACTCGTCAGGGCGCAGGCGGGTGGTGAACCAGTTCTGGTTCGCGTACACGAGCAGCGGCGTGCCGGTCGCGGCGCGGAAGCGGGAGATGAACTCGGCGATGAACGGGTTGGGGTCGCCGAACCCGCCGGCCTCCATGTCGAGCATGGGCCACATGGAGCCGTGGTCGAGCAGGCCGCGCGCCTGGAGGCTCGCGGCGAAGTAGCCGACCTGTCCGGCGATGTCGCCGGGGTGGGCGTAGTGGTAGCCGCCGGTCATGATGCCGACCGAGCGGGCTCCGTTGACCTGGTTGGTGGCCAGCGGGTTGGTGTAGGTAGTGCCCTCGGTGGTTTTCACACTGGCGAAGGTGATGTTGTGGCCCGCGACGGCGGGCCAGTCGATCCGGTCACCCTGGTGGCTGGAGATGTCAATGCCGTAGTCGGTCAACGATTCGCTTCCTGTTGATGGGCAACAAAAGCGCCGACACCCGGATGCGGTGTCGGCGCAGGTGTAGTGGCGCGAGTCAGGCGGATGGAGGGGTGCTGCGAAGCGCGGCGGCGGCCTGGTCTTCGGCGGCGCGGCGGCGGTCGCGCTCGGCGTCCAGCTCGCCCTCCAGCTCGGACAGGCGGCGTTCCAGCTTCGACAGCCGGGTGCGCAGCGCCGAGAGTTCGGCGGCGTGCGCGGTACGCAGCGCGGCGACCTCGGCGGCGTGCGCGGTCTCGCGGGCAGCCAGCGCCGATAGGTACTCGGCGCGGTCGCTGCGGTTGGCGCTCATGAGCCTGTGGTTCGCGGACAGCAGGTACACCACGACGAGTACCAGCGCCCCTGCAACGCCGAAGTTCGGCAGGTAGCTGAGGTCCAGTGCGGGACATCCCTCCGTGGCTGGGCGTCGTGGCGTCTCTGTTACGGTGCCCGCCATGAACACCTTCTTGTTGAGCTTGACTCTGTCTCGTTGACAGCTCCGGCTGGCAATCGAGCCGAGATGGAGCGGAGGGTGTCCTCCGAAGCGGTACCTGCATGACCACCAGCAGGCGGTCAGGCGCTCGACCTGAACGCCGTGGCTGGAGGCTGTTTTGTGGGTATCGCTCGTTGTCGGGCTTGCTGCCGTGGTGGCACCGGTCGTGATCACCGGACTTGTCCTGCGTTCAGCCGAACGGCCTAAAGGCAGCCATGTACGTGCCGAGTTCACAGTGCTTCGCTGGATCCGGTACTCGGTGGAAGCTAAGCCGCACTCCGAATCGGATGGCACGCCGCCGGTGCTGCCGACTCGTCCCGACCAGCGAAAATCTATGGAACGGGGACGCCCTCGCGGGCGAGGACGGCGCGGGCGTCGGGGTCCAAGGGCGGGTCGGGGAAGAGCCCGGCGTCGGCCGGTGGGCCGGTGCTGAGGGTTGCTCGCAACGTGAGGACTTGGCGGACGCGGCCGGTGTTGTCGCCGCTGGTGCGGATGCCGACGACCCAGGCCGGGGTGGACAGGGTCGCGCCGACGTTGTCGATCACCTGGACGAGGTCGCCGAGGGTGATGCGTGGATCGGGCAGGATTTCCACGTCGCCGAGTACGGGGAGCGGCCGGGCGGCCATGCCGAGCAGATAGTCCGCGATCTGCGCGGCGTTGTTCCACTGCTGGATCCACGGGGTAGCGGGAACTCGGTAGACCTGCGGGCCGTAGAGGGTGCGGCTGGACTCGGCGTAGCGGCGCAGGGACAGCCGGGCGGGGCTGCCGCTGGCGAGGCGCTGAGACCACACCGATAGGGAGTTGGTGCCGGTGTCGGTGAGCATCCACATCGTCGCGCCGGAGGTGTTGCGGAAGGTGATGTGCAGCGTTGCGCCGTCGCGTTCCGTGGTGGACTCGATGCCGCCCACGATCGCAGACGTTCCCGAGGAGTTCGGGGAGAACCGGACGCGGCTGGTGTTGGCGGGGATGGTGGTCGTGTAGAGGACCGGGGGCGGGCTGTCGTACTCGGTGACGTCGTAGTCGAAGGTCAGCGTGAGGATTCCGCCCGGCGGGATGGAGCGGGTGCCGGAGTCGGTGAAGCGTTCGGCGTTGGCTCCGGCCCGGTACTGCTCGTAGGGGACGTCCACGACGTTGCGGACGCTGTCGATCGCCTCGGATACCCGTAGGGAGGCGATCTCGCGCGAACTGGTGACGGTGAGCGCGGGTGTTCCGGGGCTGCGGAACCGGGAGTTGGAGCGGTAGCGGAACACGCCGTAGGGGTCGAATTCGGCCGTGGCCTGCTCCGCTTTCGCCACGGCGCTGATCACTTCCCACGAGCTGGCCTGCACGGGTGGGATGGCTGTGTACTGGGTGGTGTAGCCCTGCACGACCGCGCCACGGGTCCAGGCCGGTTCGAACTCGGAGCGGACCAGCCCTTGTGGCCGGGCGCAGACCTGGACGGCTTCGGTGGCCAGGCCGCTGGTCAGCTCGACGTGGGACATCTGGGCTTCCCCAAGGGCGGTGAACGCGGCGAAGCCGATCTCCTTGTACCCGCCGGTGATGCCGGGGCCGGTGATGTGGCAGCGGGCGACGGGTTGGCGGCCGGACCAGGCCCAGCGCACCCCGATGTGGTACGTCCCTTTGGTCAGGAGACCGACGTTGCTGGTGGTGCTGCTCTGGTTGCTGGTGCCGGAGACCCCGCAGGTGATGGTGTCGGCGGCGAAGTCGGCGACCCAGTACAGCGTCGTGGTGGTGGTGTCGGTCTGGTAGACCAGCCCGAGCCGCACCTGGTAGCCCGCCGAGGAGGAACTGGTGGGGTTCTGGGTCCACAGCTCCGTGAACAAGGCTCGGCCGCCGATGGTGGTTCGGGTGCGTGGGTCCCAGCGGACGGTGTAGGGCGTGGTGTACGCCTCGAACGCCATTTGCCAGGGGACGTCGTTGCTGCGGTAGGTGGCCGGGGTGTTGGTGTGGCTGCGGTAGTAGCCGATGTCCGGAACGACGCCGCCGTGCATGGAGGCGTAGAGGAAGCAGTCAGGGCGCGGCGGCGGGGTGCTGTGGATGCCAGCTTCGCGCAACAGGTGGTCGACCACCCAGGTGCCGGAGGCGATGTTGGTGGCGTTCGGGGAGATCACGGCCGGGAGCCGGGCGGCGTCGCGTAGTCGTTCGGCGCCGTCGAGCGCGGACAGCTCGACCAGGCCGGTGCGGGAGTCGGCGATGCGGTCGCGCACGGTGCCCCGGAACGCGGGCAGGGCGTTACCGTCGATGCCCCAGCCGTGTACGGCGGACTGTCCGGGCCGGGCGATGTCGGCGGTGGCGGACGGGGCGTAGGGGCTGTAGAGCTGCGCGGCCGTGGTGGTGGGGTCGGGGCCGGAGAGGGTGAGCCGCAGTTCGGCCGATGCCGAGCCGTTGGTGGCGCGCATCGGTGCGGGGAGGTCGGAGTCGTAGGCGCGGTCCACGGCCCACGCGGTGACCTGGGTGGTGAGGTCGCGCCCGCCCAGGCGGGTGAGGGTCGTGTTGATCCGTTCGGCTTCGCCGAGCGCGGTCACCAGGTCGGGGTCAGCTTCGAGCACGGCGCACCTCCACCAGGGTCAGGGAGAGCCCGCGGTGGGGGTGGCGGGGCTGGTCGGTGTAGGCGGTGACGGTCATGGCCGGGCAGCCGTCGCCGATCGGCGCGGGTTCGCCGGGGGTGATCGGCTCCCCTACGCGCAGGATCGCGGTCCCGACCGGGGTGGGTGTGGTCAGCGCGGGCAGGGTGACCTTGGGCAGGGCGACCACGGCTCCGGTCGGGGGCAGGGCGGTGGTCACGGGTGCGGGGTCGCTGCCGCCGACGTAGGTTCCGGCGGCGTCGAAGAAGTCCAGCAGGCACACCGCGCCCGCGTCGGTCAGCCCGCTGGTGAACGACACCGGCAGTCCGGCCGCGACGGGCCAGCCGCCCCAGTGGGAGTGCAGGTAGAACAGTTGGCTTCCGGCCTGGGTGTCGGTCACGGTCAGGGTGCGGTCCGGCTGTTCGGTCAGGGTGCCGAACCCCACCAGGCCGATCATGCTGCGTGGTGCGATGCCTTGGGACTGGCCGCCTTCCAGCAGGTTGCGGCTGGTCGGGTCGAGCACGGCCAGCGGGCCGGGGCCGAACACGCGTCGTGCCAGTGCTTCCAGCCATCGGGCGTCGTCGTCGGGCAGGCCGGGCCAGGACAGGGTCATGCGGCGCGGCGGGGTGGCCAACCGGGTGGTGGTCACCCCGCCGCCCAACGCGGCGAACTCGCTCACGCCCAGGTTGATCGACCGGTCGAACTCCGCCGCCTTGTCCGGGACTTCCCGCAACCGGCCAAGCGGCCCGATCCACAGCGACACCAACGGCGTCTCACCTCACCTTCGGGACAGGATGCGGTCGCCTTCGGCAGTGGCGCGGGCGATCTCCGTAGCGCCCACCTGGACGATCACCGGCCGGGCAGCCAGCTCCCGGACGGCGGCGACGAACTCGCCGAGATCGGCCGGAACCGCTGTGCCGCTTGCGGACGCGGTCACTCGACCGGTAACGATCCTCCCCGCGCGCTCGTCCGGGGTGGCCTGCTGTGGGATGCTCGCCGTCAGATCGGCGAGATACCGGCGCACAGCCGGTTCCCCCTGTTCCAAACCGGAGACGAGCCCGCGCATGATGAGAACACCGTTGGCGCGCAACAGTTTCCGGTCACGTTCGGGCGGGCCTTTCCAACTGGGCAAGAGGTTCGTGAGCTGTCGTAGCTTGTCACGGACACTGTTGATCATGGACTCGATGCCGCGCAGCAGGCCCCGGATGATGTTGCGCCCGGCCTCGACCAGCAGCGAACCGAGGTCGCCGAGCGCGTCGAGGATGCGGCGTGGCAGCGACGCGACCAGGTCGAGCAGCCCGCCGGTGGCCAGGTTCGCCGCGCCCCAGGCCGCTTGCAGGGCACCCGAGAGGATGTCCTTCAGGCCGTTCCAGGCCCGCGACCAGTCGCCGGTGATCACGCCCATGACCACGTCCAGGATGCCTTGCAGGAACGTCAGCGTCCCGGACACGGTCGAGGCGATGTTGGCGAACACGGGCCGCACGACGTTGTCGATCAGCCAGACGAGCACCGGACCCAGCTTCTCGCTGACGTCGGCGGCGACGCGGGCGATCATGCCCGCCCAGGTTGCGAGTACCCCTGTGGCCAGCACGACCACGGGCATCAGGGTCTCGACCAGCGAGATCAGCGAGGGCAGCAGCGTCACGGCCAGGTCCAGCAGCGGCGGTGCCAGGGGCAACAGCCCTTCGACGCCGATCCGCAACAGCCCGTCGACCAGTTGCGGCAGCAGCGGCAGCAGGCCCGTGAGCCCCACGGCCAAGGTCTCGCCGAGCAACTGTCCTATCTGGACCAAGGTGGGTGTGGCCTGGGCCAGCCGGGTGGACAGCACGTCGGCGAGTTGCTGGATCACCGACACCGCGACCGGCAGCACCGGCAGGGCGGCTTGCAGGCCCGCGACGAGGACTTGGGTCCAGAGGTCGGCGAGCTGGCCGAGCACGGGCAGGACGGCCGAGGCCGCGGTGAGCAGCGCGCCGCCGAGCTGCGCGGTGATCGGGGTCAGCAGGGTGAGCAGGTTGGCCAGCGCGGGTGCGGCGGTCCGCACCGCCTGAACGAGCAACTGTCCAAACTGGACAATCAGCGGTGCTGCCGCCCGTGCCAGCGAGATGAGCGCCGGGGACAGCTCGCGGACGGCGTCGGGCAGCGCGCCGCCGACCAGCTCGCCGACCACCGTTTGGACGGCCGGGGCCAGTTCGGCGGTCACGCCCGCCACCGCGCCCAGCGCGGGCACGAGCAGCGAGGCGACGGCTTGGGCCGCCGCGCCGGCCAGCGGCGCGAGCGAGGCGAGGATCTGTCCGGCCGGGCCGACCCCGTCGGCGAGCACGCCGAGCGCCTGGGCGAGCTGCGGCCCGAGCTGCGCCACGGCCGGGACCACGACCGTGGCGACGGTGCGGGCGACGGCCACGAGCAGCGGCAGCAGCCCCGAGGCGATCTCGCCCAGCGCGCCGAAGAGTTGTTTCAGCGCAACGGAACCCTCGCCCGTGGACAGGAACGCGGCCAGGCTTCCGGTCAGCGCGTTGAGGGTGCCCAGCAGGCTCGCGCCGCCCGCGTCGGCGGCGGCGAAGACCGCGCCGACGATGCGGACGATGTTGCCCAGCAACGTGAACAGCTCGCCCAGTGCCGACAGGCCACCTGAGATCCACTGTTCGAGTTGCCCGGTCTGACGAGCTTGGGCGATGAACTCGCCGAAGCTCGACGCGCCCTCGGCCAGCCCGGAAGCCAGCGCGGGCAGGAACGACGAGCCCACGGCGGCGATGTCGCGCAACCCGGACAACACCGGGGCCACCCCGTTGGACAACTCGCCCATCGCGGCGGCGGAGTTGTCCAGGATCGTGCGGACGTCGGCGACCGTCTGGGCTTCGCGGGCGAACAGGCCGAACCCTCGCGCCGTGGCGTTGAGCGAGTCGGCCATGTCGCCCAGGCCCTCGCGCACGGCGGGCAGGTGCAGCGCGCCCAGGTCGGCGACCTCGCGCCCGAGGTCGGCGAACAGGCGTTGCTGGACATCCAGCCGGACCCCGGCGAACTCGCCTTGCAGCTCGCGCACGGCGCGGGCGGTGGCCTGCATCGCGGGCGGCATCTCGGCCACCGCTTCGGCGAACGCGGCCGGGTCGGTCGCGGCGAGCGCGTCGGCCAGGCCGGTGGTCCCCAGTCGCAGCACGTTGAGCGCGACGGCGGCGGCGATGCCTGCGGCCGGGAGCAGCAGCAGCGACCCCGAGGCGGTCGCGGCGGTCGCGCCGAGCCCGCCCAGCACGGTGACCACCTGTCCGGCCGCCGCCGCAAGCGCGGCGTAGCGCAGCGTGGACAGCCCGACCGCGCTGGTGTGGCGGGTGATGGTGGCGGTGGAGCGGGTGACCCCGTCGTCCAGCGCGGCCAGCCCGCGCACGGCCGCGCCGACCGACCGGTCCAGCGTGACCGCCAGGCGGATCGACCGGTCGGACTCGGTGCGGCGCAGCGTCTCCACGTCCCGCTCGGCGGGCCGGGTGTCGGCACCGACCGGGACGGTGACCCGGCGGTCGGCGGCGGCGCGCAACGCCGCCTCGATCTGGGCGTGCAGCTCGCCCACGCGCAGATCCACGCCCAGCGACACAGTCGGCGCGGTGCGCTCGGCGCGGTCGACCGCGCGGTCCAGCGCGGTGCCGATGCCCTCGACGCTGGCCAGGATCTTGAGGAAGGCGTGCCCGACGACGGCCAAGGACTCACGCCTCCCTCATCATCAGCGCGATGTCGCGCAGAGGGGTGGTGGGAGTCCCGGAGTCACCTCCCCGCGCAACAGGGGGCGTCTCAGCGCCGGGAATCGCTGCGTTGGTAAGCGCGTCGAGCGGGGAGGCCAGTTCGTCGTCGCCGACCTTGTGGCCCAGCAGCGTCACGACGGCGGCCCACAGGGCGGTGATCCGGCGTTCGGTAGCGGCGGCCAAGACCTCGGCGCGGGTCCACCGGCCGTCCGGGTCCAGGACCCGCCACAGAGCGGCGTCGGGCGGCAGATGCGCGACGATCACGCACACCCGCCGCAACGGCAACGCGCCCCGGTACAGATCGAGCAGATCGACCCCGAGGCGCAGGAAGTCCACTTCCAGCGCCTCGGCCGTGGTGTCGTCCGCGAGCAGGCGGGCGACGGTCAGCGGTTTCCCACGCCCAGCTCCCGCATCACCACCGTGGAGAACTCCTCGGCGTCGGCGGCGGTCGAGGCCATCGAACGCCACGTGGCGTACTGCTCCGGGCCCAGCACCAGCCGCAGCGCGGTCAGGTGCCGACCGGCCTCCTCGGCTTCCAGGGCGTCGAGCGGGAACGCCTCGGCGGTGGGCAGGCGGAACCGGGTGCCCCGCCACGTCACCGCCACCTCGGACGCGGGTGCGGGCTTGGACTTGGCGGCGGCGCGCTGACGAGCGGTCACGGGCGCTTCTCCTGGGTGGTCGAGTCGGAGTTGGTGTCGAGCGCGGTCGGGGTGATCGCGGCGGCGGCCAGCCCGGCGACCACGGCGGGGTCGTCGGTCAGCCACACGGCCAGCACGGTCGAGCCGCCCGCCGGGGCGAGCGCGGAGAACGTCATGCCCCAGCGGGCTTCCTGGGTGCGGCTCCACTGCGCCTCGGCGGTCTCGGAGACCTCGGCGCGCGGCACGTAGAGCCGGTGGTGGTAGACCTCGGTCGCGCTGATCTGGTCGGTCCAGTCCACGCACAGCGCGCGGACGTCGCCCTTGGGAATCGAGCTGATCTCCGCGCGGTACTTCTTCGACCCGGCGGCCGTCTCGGCGAAGGTGAGGCCGCCGAAGTACGCGCCGAGCACGATCCCCTTGGACTCCTGGAACGTGGACGCCACGGTCAACTCGTGCGACCGGATGATGTAGCGGGCCGGGGTGATGGACTGCCAATGCGCCGTGCCTTCCTTCTCGACACGGCGGTTCAACGTCACCCCGTCCTCGGTGGTCAGCCCCAGGCCCACCCACGGGGCGGCCAGTGCGGCGACGGCGTCGGCGGGCTCCGGAGTGCCGGGCGGAGCCAACGACAGCTCCCCGGTACCGGGCACGCGGACAAGACTGGTGTTGATCGCCATACGAGCGGTGAACCTCCATCAAGGCAGTAAGGGGGTCGACCTCGACCACTCGGGTGCGAACAGCAAAAAACGGGGTCGCGCAAAAGTTGTCGAGAGAGACAATTCGAAAGCAATAGTTTTGCCAAGACTCGATCGCGACTGGATATCTTCCATCAGCCGTTCGGACGGAAACTTCACCCTAAAGACTGAACGGGCATCGTCACGCCATTACCGAACACTGCGGAGGTGTAACACTTTTGGGTCTTTCCAGCCTTCGACTGCCGCGAGGTCTGGTTAGATCGCAACAGTTCGCTCCACCCCTCCAAGGAGGCATTTATGTCCAGCGGCAATCGGGAGTTCAATCCCAATCAGGTCACATTTGACGAAGGGCTCGTGCGAATCCAACAGGTAGTCGAAAGAGTTCGTCTCGACACAACGAAAGTTGTAACTTCACGACAGGACGATGTCGCAGAAGCGATTAAGCTTCTTACGGTGAGTGCCGTCCCCGGCGGGTTTCGAAAGTGGCAGCTTCCGGTTTACCTGAACCGGGCTTCTCAGTTGTTCATTACCGTTGCCGAGCCCGATGTCGAGGTGCCCGAGCACGCCCACGAGGAGGGGGATGGGATTCGATTCATCGTCAGCGGGTCGATTACCTACGACGGCGAGGAGCTGAGTTCTGGCGACTGGATGTATATTCCACAAGGCCAGAAGTACTCATTCAAGGTGGGGCCGCGTGGTGCCACGATGTGTTACTGCTATTGCTGCTGTTGTGCAGGCCGGGCCGACCTTTTCGAGGACGTTATCAACCCGCCTCGACTAGTCGGCCCGTGACGGAGAGTCACAGGGCTCGTCTCAACTGTCCGCCCTATCAGCCCCAAAGCTCAGCCCGGGCCTGCACAGCACCCGATGACCACATGTCATGGGAACACTCTCATGGTGCGAGTGCGGGCCAGCACCGAGCAGGCAACGAACGCCAGCGGCCGGGAGGTGTAGGGGTCGATTCCGAGTAGCGGCCCGGTCACGGGAGACGCCGAGATGAAAGCGCCCTGCGGAGGCCGCGCGGACAACAGGCCCAATGCCAACCCAGCCAACGCCTTAGCGCGGTGCTCGGTGTGGTGCCAACAGGTGATGCGGATCGTGGCGCGTTGAATGGCTGGCCACTGCCAGGCGTGGCCGTCTTCGGCGACCAGCAGCCACGGCAGCGACGGCGGACCGCCGTCGCTGCCCCGGCCCGTCTCGGTAGCCACAAGGGCGCCCGCGGCGACCTCCTCGGGTCGCCCCGACAGCAGTCGGCGCAGCTCGCGCACGACCAGCTCGGCGACGTCGAGCGGCACGGGGACCGGTGCGCTCACCGGCTGTCCTCGCCGTCGAGGCCGTGCGGGTCCAGCCCGACCTGTTCGGCGGCGCGGCGCAGCACGCCGTGACGGGCCTCCATGCCGACCCCGGCGGCGTGCGGAATCGCCACCGACACACCCGCCCGGTCGGTGTCCCGCTCCGCGCGCACCTCCGACCGGCAAGGGTGCGCCGTCCTCAGTGCGCAGGCCACGGGCACGCGCGACCGCCGCGACCTCGACGGCGGCCTGCAACGTGGCGGCACGGAAGCCGTCGCTGACCAGCACCTCGGCGATACCGGCGTGGTCGAGTTCGAGTCGTGCCACGCTTATTACTCCATTCGGGTGAACCTAGGCAGCACTTGCGCCCGTCCACGTCACATTTATGTAACGACGAGCCGAAGTTGAGATGCCCTGGTGACATGAACTTCGAGACGGTCTTGATCACCGGCGTCCTTGCCCTGACGGGCGGACCGCTGACCATGCTGGTCGTCGCCCTGCGCGGAACGCAGCCCGGCGAGCGTCCCGCCATTATCCGCGCGATGAGCGACTACATCCGCGCTGCACGAAGATCACGTGGATCGGAGTAGCTCACGACGCGGGCGAATGATCGCTGTCGGCCCGGCCGTCGCCCAGGTGCAACATCTCCAGGAAGCGCCTGGCATGCACTTCGGCGCTCGTACCGGGGGTGGCCTCGATGAGGCCGAGCAGGGTCACGAGGGCGTCGTGGTCGAAGTGGTTGTAGAAGCGGTACAAGGCGGATGCCCACGACCCGTGGAAGCTCACCGCGACGTCGCCGAACACGTCGAGCATGACAGGTTCGCCGTCCACCTCTCCCGGCCGCCATCGGGGCGTAAGGCTGACCAGGCGGCACAGGCGGGCCACGTCGGCCTCGAACTGACGCCGTTCTGGCAGGCTCATCCCCATGCCCCAACGTTCGCACACGTGTTCGAATGGGTGTCAAGTCACGATTACCCCTCGACGCAAATCAGGCGGGCCTCGTAGTGCACGCGGCCCGGCCTGGGTTCCCAGCGTTCGGGTTCGCCGTCGACCAGGAACACCCGGCCGCCGTGTTCGACGCGTTCGCGGGCGTGGATCGGGTCGTGGGTGAAGGCGAACCACTGGCCGGTGACTGCCTGCCGTCCGGGTTCGGCCTGGGTGGTGCTGTCGCCGGGCTGGAGGAATCCGCGAATGCGACGGCGTGGTGCGGTCGTGCCGTAGTCGAGGCGGGTTGTGGGGTTGTCGTACTCGTCGCGGAGTTCAACCGGTGTGATCACCGTCAGTTCGTGCGGGAGCCGCAGGGGGCATCTCCTGTCCTGGGTCGGTGAGGCCGGCGGGCCACCACGGCATCGGTTCACCGATGCGTCCGGCCGTGTCGACCACGGGGACGGTGTCGAGCGGGGCGGGGTGTTCTCCGGCCGTGTAGGGGGTGCGGGTGGAGCGCAGGCCGGAGCGGCGGGCGAGGCGGCGCAGCACGCCGCGTTCCTCGGTGGACAGGTAGACGCCGGTTACCGCGGCCTCGCCGTAGCGGTAGCCGTACTGGCCGATCTGCTCGGAGGCGAACCCGTCGGGGTTGCGCAGTGCCCGTCCGGCTGCCTGGCACACGATCGCCACCACCACGGGCGGGACGGTCGGTGCCAGCAGCGCGGGCGGCAGCTCGGCGCGCACGAGCGCCGAGGCGTCGTGCAGCGCGGCGGTGGCGCGGTCCTGGTCGGGCGTGCCGATCAGGGCGCGTTGCGCGCGGGTCTCCAGTTCGGCCAGCGTCGCCAACGGCGGCGGGGCCGGGGCGGTCACGCGGCCGGGGCGATGGTCAGCCGCAAGGCGCGCTTGACCTGGCCGTCGTCCTTGGTGACGTCGGCACCGGCCAGCGTGGAGACCACGCTGCGGTCCTGCTGGAAGGCCGGGTCGTAGTCGCGCACCAGGCGCAGCGCGAACCCGTTGTAGGTGATCGACTGGCCGAACGTCGCGCCCGCCGGGACCTCCAGTGAGCGGGTCACCAGCGGGAACCCGGACCGGTGGTAGGCCACGGCGGACCGGTCTGCCAGGTAGTTCGACGGCAGCACCGTGAAGCCGTACAGGCGGCCGATGATCGCCTCTCGCAGCGCGGCCGGGGAGCCGGAGGCGTCCACCGGGATCAGCCGCTTGAGCGGGTCGTTGAGCAACAGCGACTCGACCTCGGTGGAGACGGCGAAGAACCTGTCGTCCAGCGGGACGCCCGCCTTGTTCAGCCGTGCCCGCGCCTCGATCATCACCGCGTGCACGTCCGAGCCGTCCGGCTTCATCGTGAGCGTGGACGGCAGCGCGTTCATCTGCGCGGCCACCAGCGTCTCGATGCGCCGCGCGACGCTCTTGGCCTGCGGGGTGGCGATCTGCCGGGTGAAGTCGCGGACGTTGAGGGTCAACTGCTCGTCGGGCAGGTTGACGCCCTTGTAGAGGTACTTGTCCAGCTTGACGTCCACGCCGATCTCCTGGACGTCGTCCACGACGATCGGCTGACCGGCGGCGCGGTCGAACTCGCGGGCCTCCCCAACGATGGTATCGGTGTGGACGGTGACCACGGAGCCCTGCTTGCCCCGGAAGTCGGCTTCGGCGTCGCGCCACGTGGTCGCGGCCAGGACGGTCTGCGCCTCCAGCGCGGCCAGCGAGGCGGACGCGATCTGCTTGGGGGTGAGGAACTGGTTGACGATGACGGAACTCCTTTACTTGCCGCCGAAGACGGCGCGGGCGATGGCGTCGGGGGTGTCCGGCTCGTCGTGGGCGTCGGTGCCGGTGGTGGCGGCCGGGGTCAGGGACTCGACCGGGCGGCGACCGGGCGGCAACGGCGCGGCGGCCGGGGCGGGTGGCGTCGGCACGGCCGGGGCCGTGGGCGCGGCAGGCGCGGCGGCGGTCTTGATCAGCTCGACCAGGGCGGTGGCGTCGGCGGTCAACGCCGCCTCGTCGGCACCCTGGAGGCGCGCGGCGAAGGCGTCGGGCAGCCCGGCCGCGCGGGCGACGGTCAGCCGGGTCAACTGCTGCTCGGCCAGTCGTGCGCGGTCCTCGGCGGCCTGCGCGCGCGACTCCAGCTCGCTCACGCGGGTGTCGGCGGCCGGTGCGGTCGCAGGCGCTTCGGGCGTGGGTGCGGGCGCAGCGGTGGGCGCCGGGGCAGGTGCCGCCGCGTCCGTGTCCGGGGCGGTCGGCTGCTCGGCGGTGGTCGGGGACGGGTCGGTCACGTGCGCGGCTCCTTGCAGCTGTAGGCGACGGGGCGGGAAGGGGTCCGCGCCCGCCCGGCCCCACCAACGGACAGGGGTGGTTCGGGTGTGGTGGCCTGTCGTGTGGCAGCGCGGGCGGGCGCGGGATGGGGTGTGGAGGGTGGTCAGGCGGCGGCGCGGAGCTGCGCTTCGTAGGCCCGGCGGAAGGCGTTGCGGGCCTCCTTGCCGGAGTAGCCCTCGGTGGAGGTCACCCACAGCTCGGCGAACCCGGCGGCGGCGGCCGGGGGTGCGCTGTCGTCGCGGTACACCGGTTCGACGGTGCACAGGCAGTCGTCGTGGAACGGGTCCGGTTCGCCGTCGCGTACCCGGTCGCCCGCCGACCAGGCGGAGGCGTAGAAGGTGCGGCGCTCGGCGGGCATCGCCGACCGGGCTGCGAGCATCGCGCAGAACGCGCACGGCTTCGCCGAGGTGACCCGGCGGTAGCCGCTGATCACCGGGTCGCGGTCGCGGGCGGCGTGGATCAAGTCCCGTCCGCCGGCCGCGCCGTGGCGCAGCGCGGCGGCGGCGACCAGCGGCCCGGCCTTGTCGGCGGCGGCTTGGGGGTCCAGGCCCGCGCCGGTCAGCTTCTTCACGGTGCTGGGTCCGGTCACGAGCAGGGACACCGCCGCCGCGTCGCGCCACCCGGAGTCGTCGGGCAGGGTCAGCGGGTTGGGCGGTGTGCGGCCGATCTCGGCGAGGCGGAAGCGGGTCAGGTAGTCGGCGCTCAACCGGGCGGACCGGTCGCGGTAGCCGCCGACCAGGTCCAGCACCAAGCGCAGCCACGCCGGAGCGGTGGCGTCCAACCGGCGCGGGTCCAACAGTGGCCACAACGACAGCACTTCGCGCACCAACAGCGCCGAGGTGCGGGCCTGCTCGCGGCGGTGCTGCTCGGTGGCATGTGCGCCAAGGGAAGTCGCCGCCAAGACACCTCCTTAGCCCGTCGCCGCGCAGATGCCGACCGGTCGTGGATAATGCGTCATGGTCGAAGCCGTGCGCAGCACCGCATACCTGGGCCCTGACAAGGGCAGATGGCGTCCTGCAACGTGGGCCGACGTTAAGGAGGCCGCCAGCGGTGGATTGCTCGACGAGTCTCACTGGGTGGATCTGAAGCAGGAGCTTCCAGCGGGCAAAGCGACCGCCAACACCGACGTGGCGAAAGACCTCGCGTCCTTGGCCGTCGATGGCGGCCTGCTCGTCATCGGGGTCGAGGACCACAAAAGCCACGCTGGCAAGGTTCTTGGTGTTGAGCTGGCTGGGTTGGCGGACCGAGTCGACCAGATCGCCCGCGACAAAGTACGGCCGTCGCTCGTAGTGCGCAGCACGGAGATCCCTGATCCTGACCGGCCGGGATTCGGCTGCCTCCTGGTCCATGTCCCGCCGAGCGCGCTGGCACCTCACATGGTCGACTACGTCTATTACGGTCGCGGTGACCTCTCCAACGTCCGACTCGGCGACGAACAGGTCCGCAGCATCATTGCCGACCGCCACCGCCAACGCACTGACATCGTCGCTGACCTACGCATGATGGCGCACGATGACCCGTTGCCCGAGGAACTGCGAAAGAACGGTCACATCTACCTTCTTGCCCACCCGGAGACAGCCTCTGAGGAGACCCTGGTCGATCTTCTCGCACTGGACAACGCACAGACGATCATTAACCAGAACCTCGATCAGATCGCGCAAGCGGCTGGCGAGTGGCAGTTCGAACCACGCTTGCAACAGCTCCCACGACGCATTCCGCAAGCCGAAGGGCACGCGTTCACGACCGTGAGCGCCGGTGACCGCATCTACGAACCCGGAATGATCCACTTGCTCCTGCGTGAGGACGGCGGGTTGAGGCTCACCTGTGGCCGTGGCACGGACATGGGGCCACTGCCGTTCTTGGCAGGTCCACCGCCCCAGGTACTTATCGCGGCGGTCGTGTTGGGGCTGACCCACTCATTCGCCGCGCTCGCCGGGCGCATCGCAGACCAATACGGTGCCTACCAGGGACAGTGGCGGCTCGGTATACGGCTCGATCGGCTTCAAGGGGTAGCACCGATGGATAGCTACCCAGGCCCGTGGAAAAGGACGGGCCACCCATACACCCGAGACGATTATGAGCAGACCACTTCCGCCTCAACAGAGGAACTGATCAACGCACCTGCGACGGTGGCATACCGGCTGCTTGCACGTCTCATCCGTGGACTCGGCATCGCCGAGCAATACCCACCACCTACCTCTTGATCAACTCGCTGGATCGGCGGCGCGGGCGAGCACGTCGGCCAGCAACCCGGCTCCGTCCGGCGTCACGGGCATTTCGGCCCATCGGGCAACGTCGGTGTCGGTGACACCGGGCAGGCGTTCCCAAGTGGCGCGCTGCGGCACTCCGAGCATCGTCACGGCCTTGCCCCACGCGTCGACCACGGCTGCAAGCGAGCGGGTCTCGGTGTCGCGCCACCGGACCTGTGCGGTGGTGTCCAGCCACCCGGCCAGGTCACCGGCGAGCAGGCTGCACAGCCGCAACACCTGCTCCCACGACTCGCCGTAGCTCGTGCGGCGCTCGCCCACCCGGCGCTGTAGGCCGGACTCGGCCGCTGCCAGGGCATCCGCCGAGAGGTTGGTGAGGCTGCCGAGCAGGGCGTGCGGCGGGGTCTGAGTGATCGCCGCCAGGTGGCGCAACACCTGTTCGAGGACTTCGACGTAGCCGCTCAACGGGGTGGCGTCGAACGACCCGAACTTGGTGTCCGGGCTGTCGGAGTGCAGCAGGCGGTCCGGCCCGATGGGCGGTTCCTCGCCCTCGTCCAACTCCAACCCGGCGGCCCAGCGCTGCCGGTGCGCGCCGTGCTCCCCAGCCATCAACAGCAGGAACGTGGAGTAGTTCAGCCGGTCCTGGATGTCCAACACCGGCTCGACCACGCCGGGGGTGTCGGAGTCCAGGTCGTCCTCGTCCACGAACCGCACGATCGGCGTGACACCGGCGTTGTGGTCACGGTGCTCGACGTAGGACAGCGACCCGTCGCCCTCCGCGCCCAGGAAGTACACCGAGGTGTCGTCATAGAGCCGGTAGAGCGTGCGCGGCCCGGACGGCGTCCACGACTTCGCGCGCTCGACGGCGTACACCGGCCACTCGTCGGACTCGTCGGCGTAGAAGGCGCTCATGGTGCGCGGGGAGTGCCCGCGGATCGCCGGGCCGGTGTCACCGGGCAGCACGCTGGCGAACGCGTGACCGTACTTCAGCGCCGCCCGGTGGATCGCCGACTGCCGCCGCGCCATCCGGTTGAGCGTCCAGAACCGCCACGGCGAGGCGTCACCCTCGGTCTGCCCGGCGGCGCGGATGCCGTCCACGAACAGGTTCTGCGCCAGCAGTTGCACCAGCAGTCGGCACCAGTTGGTGCGCGACTTGCGCAGCGTCCACAGGTAGTGCGCCTTCGACGCGCGCGGCGCGAAGGGAAGATCGTGGTCACCTTTGACGTACCGGTGGATCTTGTCGTTGCGGGCCTGGTCGGGCCAGCGCTCGACCAGGCGACGGCCTATGTCAGCCGCATCAAACTTCTGCAGAGCCAGCGGAACCCCTAACGCACGAATATTACGTTTCGATAACGTTCACCGGCGCGCTCCGATGCTTACGCTACGCCAATCGGGTGAACTTTGTTTTAGAGGCCCCTCGGTGAAGATCGACCGTGCAGGACAGGGGCCTCTCCGATGTAACTTGCATTGAAGGTGTGCCTATCGCACGAGCCGTTGATCAAGGCCCTGACCTGCGGAAACATAGGTTTACCATGTCCCTATGCCGACGGTCGCCAGCCTGCCAATATGGGCGTTTCTCACGTTCACGGTGCTGGTCATGCTCTTTGCGCTCGTCCTAGTGGCGCTAGTGGTTCGAGCCCCGCGCATGGGGACAGAGATCAAGGTGTCCCTGCTGCCCCCCAAGATCGAGATTCGAACGATCACCGAGCCCGCCAAGACCGACCCTCCGGCACTGGAGGGCAAGATCAAGCGCGAATCAGCGAAAGTAAAGCGCGTCAAATGAAGACGCGGAGCTTGCCGCCCCTGCGCTTGCGCTTGGCCCAGTCCGGCGAGGCGAGCACCAGGCGGCGGACATGACGGGCGACGATGAGGCACACCAACAGGTCGATCTTGTTCGGCGACTCGCGGGATTCCTTGGCCACCGAGGTGCCTTAGCGGTTAGGGGCGCGGCGGGCGTTGAGCACGTGGCGGCGCAACCTCAGGTCGCCGTCGTGGGTCAGCGTCCGGTCGCGGATGTCGACCAGGGCGCGGCCAGTGGCGCGGGTGAACTCTTGCACGCGGGCGCGCATGTCGAACGCCACGGCGTGCCGGTTGCGCCCGCTGGTGGCCTCCACCACCAACTCGTCACCGAACTCCAGCGCCCACGAGTCCACGTAGCTCTCGAACTCCTTGACGTCGGCGAAGAACCCGACGACGTCGAACCGTTCGAACGCGGTGCGCACCGCCAGGTCAGCCTCGTCGCGGTCGACCTGCCACGCCTGGTCGGACGGCAGGTGCTCCGGCCGTTCCTGGAGGTGCAGCACCCCGGCGTGCCCGTCGGACATGCGCACACCCACAAGGCCGGTGCTGTCGTCGGACTTGCTGCCGTCGAACATCATCACGATGGTGTCGCCCTCGGCCAGCGGCGGCGCGTCCGGGTCGTGACAGCCGTCCCACTCCGGCGCGGTGGTCCACGCGGTGGCGGCGGCGCCCTCCAGGTTGAAGAAGTACCGCTTGGACTCCTCCACGTCCTTGGCCAAGTCCCAGAACTCGTTCTCCACGATGCCGGGCAAGTCCATCCACGCGGCGGCCGGGCCGTAGACCTCGGCCAGCGCGGCGACCATCGCGTCCATGTCGGTCAGGTCCACATCGGCCGGGGCGTGCCGGTGGTCCCACAGCAGCCGGGCCGCGCGGGTGCGACCTTCTTGGATCGCCTTCGCCTGGGCGTGCACCGTCTCCAAGGTCGACTCCTGGCCACCCTGGTACATCGTGGAGGTCAGCAGGCCCCACGGCTCGGCGGACTTCCGCTTGCGCAAGTTCCGGTCCACCGTCTTGAACATCCGGCGCAGCTCGGGCGTGACGTACAGGTGTGGCTCGTCGTAGATCGCCAAGCTTTCCTTGCCGCCGTCCTTCGCCGACGAACTGGCGGTGGACGGGATGATCTCCCCGCCCTCGGGCAGCAGGATGCGCGTCAACCCGGCCGCATCGCCGGGAAGGTCTTCGCCGAGCGGGCCTTGCGCGAGGTTGAAATGGATGACGTCGTAGGTGTTGCCGGTCTGGCTCTCCTCGGTCGCCAGACACCGGATGAACGGGTAGACCAACGGCCGGCCCATCGGCTCGCCACGCGAGTACCGGTAGGTGAACCCGCGCCAGCGGAACACCTCCCCGCCCTGTGCCCATCCGGCGAACCGGGCCGGGCCGCGCGCCTCGAACGAGCCGATGAACCCGGCAAGCTCGGACTTCGCCCGCCCCTTGGCACGCACGAGGGCGGCACGGGAGTACAGCCGACGCCCGGCCCGGTCCAGCGCGTAGGCGTCGACCAGGAACCCAGCGAACTCGTCGTCAAGCTCGACGGGGTCGCCCTGCACGTCCCCAGGGCCGTGCACACACCAATGCTCGATCCATGCGATGGCCAGCCACCCCAGCGAACGGGTCCGGTCGTGGTCGGGCGCGTACACCAGCTCACGGGGCACCGGACAACCTCTTGCGCCGATCCTCCAGCCGGGTCACCGACGAGGAATCAACCGCGGCCTCATCCTCGGCCTGGTCCTCCGGCTCGACGTACCGCACGCGGATCTTCAACCGGTCCTCATGCGTCAGGCCCAACTTCGCCGACCGCAAGCGCAGCTCGGCCGCGCGGTTCAACTCCCCGCGCCAGAACTCCTCCACCAGCCGCGCGGTCTCCAGCGCGAAACGCCAGTCGGTCTCCGTCCACAAGACGCAATGCGGCATCCGCCGCACCGCCTCCCACCAGGCTCGTGTCTCGGCGTGCCATCGCTGGCGACCACGGCCGGGAAGGTCCGGCGACGACCCGGCGAACGGCACATTGGGCACGCTCGTCCAGTCGTAAGTCTTGGGATTGCGGTTCCGAGAGGTCGACTTAGGAGGCCGTCCCGCTAGCGCCATAGCCCACCTCAATCACTCTGCTTGTTGAGTACCGATACGGCCGCGTACTCTCACCCGATGGAACCCGATCGAGATCCGAAACAACCACCGGCTGCCACCTCAGCGGACGAAAAGGCCCCTCTGGACCGGGAAGGCGGAACGGAAGCAAGCTCGGGCAACAAGCTTGAATTCCTAAAGGGAATTGTCATTCCACTGATCGTGGTCGCAGTAGCCAGCCTAGGGACATTCGCCGGTGCATACTACGGCGCAGACAAGGCGTATCAGGCAAGCCGGGAAGCACAACAAAACCAAGCGAGAGAGGAACGAGCGAAGATCGAGCGCGAGAAGAGAGGTGAAATTTACCTGAGTTTCCTCGACTCGGCGACCGGCTACACCGCACGGTGGATATCAGCCCTCATTCAATGTCGCGACCCCGATAGCAAGGTACTGGTAATCCCACACCCGCCGACCAATCCGGACCCGAACAGCCCTGAGAACCGCAAGTATGAGGAGGTCCAATATTGCGTATTGACCAATTCCGATCTCACTCAAGCGCGTGAACGGCTCGACAAGGCCCGCAACGCCGTCTACATCTACGGCTCCGATAAGGCCAACCTCATAGCGGACAAGGTCGTCACCGAGTCGTTTGAACAGCTTCGGAGCAACACGATACTTCTCACATCAAAATCCGAGAACTACAAAGAGTTTCAGCGAATGATGTGCGAGGAGGTTCCACCCAATAGGCGCGAAAAGTGCTGACCGTCACCTGGCCGCCGACTCACCCCGCGACCGGCTCTATTCGACAACGCGTTTCGGGTAAGGACGACTCATCTTCGTGAGTCGTCGACGAGTTGTCCGGTTCATCGGGTAGGCGTAGCGGTGCTTCACCGGGATGTCCTTGAGTCGGTAGGCGTGCGGGTCGACCGTGCGCCGAATCCACTCGATGCCGGTTTCACCCGGCGCGCGGTGGGGCTTTGACCACGACGACACTGACCGGCCGTGGGTCTTGACGCCGTTGACCATGTAGTAGCAGTCCGAGGAACCGGTGTGGCCGGTGTAGATCCAGTTTCCGGCCTGGTAGATGCCGCCGTGGTGGTTCTGCGCCGAGTCGGCGTAGGACACGACCAGGTGGACACCAGGGCTGCTCGCGCGGAGCTGCCGCAGGGTCGCGGCGATGATCTGGGTGACCGGCGTGGCGTGGGCGGTGAGTGCGACGCGCACCAGCTCCACGCACTCGGTCTGTCCGAGGCCGTAGGGGCTGCCGAGCCTGCTGTTCGCGCCGCGCCCGTAGATGACGGTGCCGACGAACATCCCGTCTTCCCACACTCCGAAGGTGGCGATCTTGCCCACGGGCATGGTGCGGGAGTAGTGCCAGCGCAGCACCGCGAAGCGGGCGGCGGCCCGCGTGCACGGGGCCACGATGAGGTCAGTCGTGCCGCTCACCCCCTCCGGTCGGCGTGCGGCGTGCACGGGTGCGGGTGCGCTGGCGCGGCGGTTCGAACCGGTCCAGGCGGGGCAGGGTGGTCGGGGGCTGCGGAGTGAAGTCGGTCAGGGCGACCTCGTCCGCGTCGGCCAGGTCGTGACGGGGCTGCAAGAGGGGTTCTCCAGTCGGGAAACGCGGGTCTGGGCAAGGGAAAGCCCGCGATGCCGACACCCGGAAACCCCCGAGTTTCGTACAGATCGCGGGGCGCTATGACGTACCGGTGCCGGTGTGTACGTGACGGGGGTCACCCCCCACCCGTGCCGAGTGGTTCAGCCGCGCCGGGGCGCGCGGGCGCGCTTGGGGGTCACCGCGGCTTCCTCCGGCGTGGGTTCGGGCTCGCCAGGCTCGTCGGCCTGGCGCTCGTCCTCGTGCACCAGCTCGGCGACGCGCGCGGCGATCAGCGCGGCGGCTCCGGCCTCGTCGTGGTCGAACACGTCACCCACTGGGCGCCCGCCGACACGGGAGAGCAGACGGACACGCACAGGTCGTTCACCTCTCGATCAGACCGGGGTGTGGTGACGGTGGACGGCGTGCCGACGCTCGGCGGGCAGCAGCGGCCAGCCCGCCCTCACGCGCGCTCTTGACGCGGTGGCACGGCGAACAGACGCCCTGGAGGTTCGAGTCCCGGTGATCATCACCGGGCACGATGTGATCCACCTCGGTGGACAGACGTTCGGCGCACACCCGGCACAGCACGTCACGGCGCAGGATGCGCGCGCGGATACGGGGCCAGTCGGGCGGAAGACGTTCAGCACGTGAACTTCCCGACCAGGGCACCACGGACCCCCTCACCGGTGTCGTGAGGGGCCGAACGCGACGGTGTCGACGGCCAGGCCGGACGCGAACACGGGAAAGCCCCCGGCACTAGGGGGAGTTGCCGCGGGGCTCTCAACCGTTGGGGGGAGGTCGGTGACAGGTACACGTCACCAACATGATCGAACCTACGTTCGGTGCTGGTCGCGGCGCAACCGCATTACTGCGGGTCGGTGCCCGCCTTGAGCCTGGCGACGTGGGTCCGCGCCGCCGAGTAGGAGCAGCCGACCTGGCGGGCGATCTCGGCCGCGTTGGTCTCCCCGCCCTCGAACATCTCGCGGACGCGGCGTGCGACCTCGGCGCGGGGCATCGTCTCGCCGCTGCCGCGCGGCCGGCCCCCGGTCGGGTTCTCCCGCGCCGCATCGCGCCGAGCCTTGAGCTGCTCGACCGTGCGGCGGAACCAGTGCTCACGGCCGCACACCACCCGGTCGGGCTGGCCGATCTTGCCCTGACTGCGGTAGTCGGTCCACGTCTGCGGCTTGACATCGAGTTCGGCGGCGCACTCGGCGCGGTCCAACAGGTCCTCGGGGGCGTCGTCGGTTGGCAGGGGCGGGATGGGTTCGCCGCGTGCGTAGGCGCGGGCCTGGGCCTCGTCCCACAGGTCCGGCTGTCCTGTCGCGGGTGTGCCGGTGGTGATGCGCGGTGGGTGCGTCGGATCGGCCCAGGGGCGCGCGCGCCGGGCCTGCGAGGGTGTCAGCCCGTGCAGCCGGGCTATCCCGGTCGTGTCGACGGCCTCGCGGCCTGCACGAATCACGCTGCACCCTCCTTGCTGTCGGTCGGTCTGGTCTCAGTGTGCCGGTGCCCCGGCTCCCACGTGGGAGCCGGGGCACCGTGTCGTGCGTCAGTTGGCGCGCTTGCGGGCGGCGGGCTTGGCGGCCACGGCCTTCTTGTTGCCGTTGACGCGGGTCTGTCCGGTGTCGGCGGTCCGACCGTCGCGGCGACCGGCGGCGGCACCGGCGGCGCTGTGGTTGTCGCGCTTGACCGGCGTCCGGTTCTCCGAGGGGTACAGCTTCTCGAAGTGGGCGGCGACGCGTTCCTGATCGGAGACCAGCACCAGTGCGCCGGGGGTGTTCTCGACGTCCTTGGCCATCTGCTCACGAGCGCCCATGATCTTCTCGGCGACACCGATTCCGTAGCCGGGCAGGTAGGACCGGAAGAACACGCGGCGGGCGCGGTTGGCCTCCTGCTGGGTCGGGAACTGGTCGCGGATCTTCGCCATGTGGTCCTTCGTCGCCTTGGTGCCGTAGTACTCGGCCTGGAGAATGATCGAGGGCAACAGGACTTCCAGCGCGGCGACGGCGGAGGCCGTGCCGACGATGTGGACCCAGCGCGGCTTGCCGTTCATGACGTTGTTCTCCGTGATGACTACGCAGCCGTAGCCCTCTGCGACGCGGGCCACCATCTCGGCGCGTCCCTTGCCGTGCCAGCCCTGGCCGGACACCTCGAAGCGGAGCACCGTCACGGCTTCGGGCTTCTGCCCCTTCTCGGCGCGAACCGTGGCCTCGTCCAACGAGTGGCGGGCCATCAGTTCGGCGGCCTTCGCGGCGAACGTCTGTGCCTCCTGCTCGGTGGCGGCCGGGTCGGCGGCCTGGGTCAGCAGCGCCTGAACTTTCTTGACCAGGGCGGCCTTGGCGGTTCGGGCGTTGGGAGCCTTGGCGTTCGTCATGTCCTGTCCTTTCGGCACGCTTGCGGTGGTTTCGTTGTCGGGTCCGGGGTTCCAGTTCCGTTCCCGACAAGAAGAACTATATCGTGAGCAGTGCGCACAGGCAACCACACAGTGAGGGCGCTCACCACGCAGAACGGGGCCGGGCGTTGCCGCCCGACCCCGTTCGTCACTGTGACGCTGGCCTTCTACGTGCGCACGGAAGACAGTTCGGCGAACAGGTCTTCGATCGCCCCCAGGGTCCGTGCAGCGGAGATCGTTCCGTCAGCGTGCCTGTCCGGGATGATCACAACCGTGTCCCGGTGCACCGTCAGGGTCCACACGTAGGCATCAGCCCAGCCGGTGACGAGGATCGCCGCAAGTCGAAAGGCATTCCGGTAGCACTCCGTGAGAGTCGCCGCGGAACCCCCTGCCATCCGGAGTCCGTCAACCGTTACCACGAAGTTGAAGATGTCAGAACGCGCGTTCGTCGCGTCGGCACCGGTTCCGTTCATCGCTGCCCACCGTGCGCTTCTGCCTGCACCAGCAGCGTGAGGGCCGTGCGCCACAAGCGGGCGATGCTGGCGTGCGCTGCCCGATCCATCACCTGCCATACGACCGGTCCGGTGTGGACACGCAGGTACTCCGGCTCACCCAACTCCTCAACGGCGGGCACGAGGGCGAGCAGGCCCAGCGGTTCCCCCGCCAGGTACACCGTGTGCGCCGCCTTGTGCAGCTCGCTCTGAGAGGCCACCTCCGGACCCACGCGGGAGGGAAGCCGCTCGGCGAGCGCCCCGGCGTGCGTCCACAGCACCTCCACCGGAAGCAGGGTGCTTGCCCGGTGGACGATGTGGGTCACACTGCCGATCGTCACGCTCACATGCTGGTTTCGCTTGTCCGCGTGAATGAGATTCGCCGTTCCGTAGACGGTTCCCGAGACGCGGAAGGTCAGGCCGACCGTGTCGGCTCGCATCAGGTGTTGCACCTGGTTCTCCTTCTCGATGTTTGCGGTGGCGTCGGTCCGGGGTTCCAGTTCCGTGCCCGACATGAATAACTATATCGTGAGCAGTGCGCAGATAGTGAGTGTCTGCACCGTGAGGCCCCTCACATGGGCGGGGGCCGGGCGAGTGCCCGGCCCTCGGTCGGTCACTCCCGTTCCGCGACGGCGTACCGGATACCGCTTCTGATCTGGCGCTCGACTTCGGTGACCAGTTCACCGCGCGTAAGGTCGAACGGCACGGAGAACGCGCCAAACCTCATGAGGTACCGGCTTCGACGCTCGGGGTGCCGGACGGCGCGGAGCCAGGATTGGCGCGCGTGCACGGCGACACCCGGACACACTTTCGCCTGCGGGTTCCACACGGCACAGTAACCGCATCGGTCCTGCGCGCACAGCTCCTCGGAGTAGACCCAGCGGAGCACGAGGCCGTCAGCCGCCATCGCCGAGTCGCAGTCGTCGTCACTCGGCTTTGGCCCCCAGTACCAGATCGCATAGGCGAGGCACCTGGTTTCACTGTCCAGGGATTCCGGAAGTTCGTTGGTGCTCACGTGTTCTGTCCTTTGTGGATTTGCGGGCGTCACGGGGTCGGGTTCCAGGTCGACCCCGTGACGGCGGTGGTCGGTGCTACAGGTAGGCGGCGAGCAGTTCGGCGCGAATGCCTTCGAGCATTGCTCGGCTCTCCGCGATGTTCCCTTCCGCGTAGGGGAAGGAGTCACCGGGAATGAGGCACACTTCCTCGTCGTCCACCCAGATGTGGAACGGTCCGGCAGGGGTGGCGGCCAACACCTGGTCTGTGAGGACGTTGAACCCGGCGCGGAATCCGGCGGCGATCGAGTCGGCTGTTCCCTCGCCAACTGTCGTGTCGTAGGCGATGACTTCCCAACGGACACGGACGGAATCCGACACGTTGCACTCCCTTTCGGTATAGGCCGGATGCGGCCCGATCTGCTGTCCTATGTGGACTAAGTGGGAGTGTGCCCCGCCGTGGCGGGGCACACTTGGCGCGTCAGATTTCGCGCAGCGGTCGGGCGATTTGGTGCGCTCGCTCGACGGCGGTGGAGATCGCCCGCATCGCCAGTAGGTCCGTGACCCGCCACACGACTGGGCCGAACTGCACCCGGATGTGCTTGGGGGTCCGGCGGGTCGCCGGTAGGAACGTGTGCATTGCGGCCGTGCGCCCCTGGATTACGACCAGCGATGCAACCCGGTACAGACCGGGCGCGCCGCCGGGGAGGCGGGACGTGTCGCGCCAGGGCAAGCGGTGCTCCAAACCGTGGGCGGCCCGCCACACCAGTTCCAGCGTGTCCAACGCTCCGTTGATGTCACGGAGGTGGATCACCGTGTCGCCGGTCTTGAGTGCGATTGTCGCTTCGGGGGTTCCGGCGTCGAGGACGCCGATTCGGCACTTCACGTCTCCGGTCGCGTTGACCGTCACGACCTGAGCCGTGCTCGTATCAGGGATGAACACCCTGTTTCTCCTGTTCGTCGTGCGTTTGCGGTGGTGTCGGAACCGGGGTTCCAGGTCCGTTCCCGACAAGAAGAACTATATCGTGAGCACTGCGCAGTGGTCAACCACCCACGTCCCGCCCTAGACTGGTGGCGCTCCTGTCCGATTTGCGGTGGAGCACACGCGGGTGGCGGCGGTTCCAGGCGCTTCGGCGTTCGCCGCCCCCGCATCCTTCGGCTACGCGGCCCGCACGGGTCCCCGCCTTCGCTGCCATGAGGCCAGCACCTCGGTTCGCGCGTAGAGCGGCCGGGACTTGGTGCCGTGGTTGGTCCACTGGTCCTCGCTGCGCCAGCGGCGCAGGGTTCCGGTCGGGACGGACAGCCAGACCGACAGTGAGGCGGTGTCCGACAGCGGGGTACCGAGCGCGTCGCGCAGCTCGTCCCACCGTTCGCGGGGCCAGCTGGTGCCGCACGAGCGGCAGGTGATGCGCTCGCCTCCCAACCTGGCGCGCAAGCCTGCGCCGCACGGGTGTTCGCCGTCCTCGTCCCGCACGGGGGCGGGGCAGGTGCCGACCGGAACCGAGCGTTCCTGGACGCCGAGCGCGGTGCGGAGCTGGTCGCGCACCTGGCGGACCTCGTCGCCGAGGTCGGCGACCCAGTATTGCCGGGTGATCCAGTCCAGCCAGCGGATCAGGAAGTTGGCCTCGCCGGAGACTGTGCGCGCTGCCATGCCGAGGGTGACGGCGACGGCCTGGCGCAGCTCGGCGAGCTTGTCGAGCACCCCGGTCGCCCATGCCTGTTGCGCGGTCCAGTCCAGCCACCCGGTCAGCAAGCGGCCGTCGTTGCGTTCGGCGTCGGTGAGGTCGGCCGGGACCATGCCGGTGTCGTGGCGGACGTTGTCGGCCCAGCTCGACAGGACTTCGAGCACCGAGTGGAGGTCGCCGTCCTCGGTCCACCGGGTGCGCGGGTCTGTCAACGCGAGCACACCGTCACGGGCCGGGGAGCGCGGTCCGAAGCCGGGCGCGGCTCTGCCGCCGCCCTCGGTCGAGCCGGGCACCATCGCGTCGTCCACCAGCGCGTACAGCTCCACGATTTCCGACAGGGTGGAGCGCAGCTCGGCGGCGCACGGGTAGCAGGTGAGGTAGCCGGGCTGGGCCGGGTGCGGCCGGCCGTCGGGGGCACGGCAGCCCATCACGCACGGGGTCCGGGCGTCGGCGGTCAGCGGCGGAACGGTGGTGCTGGTCATGCCTGGGTCTCCTGGGTGTTCGCCGCCGTGCGCGCCCGCCCGGCGGTGGTGTCTGCGGTGGCGGTGGTGTCGGTGGCGTGGGCGGCCAGCTCGGCGCGCGAGGGGTGCGAGCCGGTGAGCAGGTCGCGGGACTCGGCGCGGTCACGTCCGGTGCGTCCGGTGCGGCGGCAGCGGACCCCGACCGGGGCGCGGCAGCTCTCGACCGGGCACGGCACGGTCAGCCCGGCGTCGCGGTCGGCACGCTGCCACCGCATCGTGGCGTAGACGGCGGCCATGCCCCGGCGGGCAGCGTCCTGGGTGCCTGTGCTGCGCGGCCGGGTGGCCAGGTCGCGCACCACGGCCCGGTCGAGCTTCGCGCGCCGGGCGGCGCGGATGCGCCCGACGAGGTCGGCCGGGGTGATCCGGTGCGGGCTGGTCTGGGCGTGCGCGATGACGGCGGCGGTGCACTCGCCCAGCGAGTACCCGGCCAGAGCTTCGCGCCAGGCACTCACCGCGGCCTCGCCGACCTCGGCCGGTCCGTAGGACGCCACCAAGGCGAGGAGTCCGGCGACCTCGGCGCGGCTCATCCGCTCGGGCTGGTGTGCGGCGGTCATGCCGCACCCGCCGCGACGAGGACGCCGAGGGCGCCGGGCGGGCCGTCCGCATCGTGGCCGTGGCGGTCGAGTTCGGCGGCGGCGCGCAGCGCACGGCCCACGCCGGTGTCGTCGCCGTCCTCGACGGCGTAGCGGGCGGCCAGCGCGAACGCCGCGCCGACCCGGTCGTCGCCGCGCGAGCGGTGCGCGGCGAGCCGGGCGGCCTCGATGGTCGGGGCGCGCATCGCCTCGCCCACCAGCTCGGGCAGCAACCCGACGCCGAGGCGCTTCCCGGCCCACAACCGCAGGCCCGCGCCGACGTCGTCCGGCGCAATGCCTTCGCCCAGCAGCCCGGCGACCTCGGCGACCAGGCGCACGGTCACCCGTCCCGGCTGCCGTCCGGGAAGGTGCTCGGCCACCAGCCGCTCGGCGGCCTCGCGCGTGGGCGCGTCCACCCGCACGGACGCAGGCCCATGCGCGGGCACGCGGGCGGGCGCGGGCGCGTTCCCGCCAGGTGACCCAGGAGTCATCTGGACAGGGACAACAACCTCCTTCCCCCCTCCCCCTACCCCCTGGGCCTGCGCGGAAGGCTCCCCGGAAGGGTCCGCCGGAGGGTGCCCGGCAGGGTTCGGCGATGGGTGCGGGGAAGGGTTCCCGGCAGGGTCGGGCGCGGGGTTGTCCGGTGCCGGGTGGTTGCCCTGGCGCTTGGTCTTGCCGCGACGCAACCGCGCCTCCGAAGCGGCCTTGACCGCCGGAGGCTCGACGGTCGCCCCGGACAGCAGCGCCACCACGGCCAGGCCCGGAGCCTCGCCCACGACGTCGACCGGCAGGCGGCGCAGCTCGTCCGCGAGAACCGCCCGCAACGTCGGGGAGGTGATCTCGAACGCCTCGCGCAGCGCGGGGACCATGATCTGCGGTTGCTTCCAGATGCCGTCACGACGGATGAGCGACCGCACCAACGCTTCCTCCGCGTCCTGGTCGGAGATGACGAACCGCGCGGCGTGCAGCTCGGCCAACGCCGCCTCCACTGCCTTGACCTCGTCTCGCAGGCGGGACGCCCACCGACGCAGGCGCAGCGGCAGCAGGCCCGCGTAGTTCAGGTCCCGCTGCGACAGGAGGAAGAAGTACAACCGCTGCGCCGCGCCGGACAGGGCCACGAAGTCGGGGTCGTCCCAGATGGCGCAGTCGATGAAGGCACGCTCACGCGCCACGGGGAACAACCTCCGGTACCGGGTGGGCGGGCAGGGCAAGCCGCGCCCGGATTCGGGCGGCGGTGTAGGTGGACAGCCCGACCCGACGCCCGATCTGGGCATCGGTCAGGCGCTGGCGGTGCAGCCAAGCCACGACCAGCTCGCGGGCTGACGTGGTCAGCTCCTCGGCCAGCAGCTCGCCGCGCACGCAGCGCCGGGCGTTCTCCGCGTCGGAGTGCAGGGTGGCGACGTTCACGACCCCACCCGCCCAGCCGCGTCGGCGGAGTCCTGGTCGGGGGCCTGGTCGAGCGCGGGTTGCTCGGCGGCCGGCCGCTGGGAGGGCACCGCGGCTTCCAGCACCGACAGGTCGACCTCGTACACGGGCTGGGGCTTGCCGCCGTTGCCCGAGGCCACGTCGGTGCACCGGACGTAGCGGCCGGTGGGGCGCAGCAATCGGGCCGCCACCAGGCTGCGCACGGTCGAGCCGACCACGGAGGGGTTCTTGGTGGTCAGGTTCGGCCGCCACCCGTTCGCGGTGGTGCGCCACAACGGGTCGGCGGCGGCGTCGCGCAGGATCGCCGACACCACCGCCTCGACGTCGTCGCGGTTGTCCGGCTCCCCGTCGACCAGTCCGCACACGGCCGTGACCACCCAGTTGGGCGGCGGACTCGCCGCACCCGCGCGGCGGGCGATCATCCGTCCGGCCTCGGCCAGGTCCTCGGCCGACCACCACAACTCCGACTCGTCGGCGCACAGCGGGTGCACGCCACGGCCGGACACGTCGTTGAGCCGGTACCCGCACACCCGGCACACCCGCGCTCGGCGGGCGAAACGCGCGCGGCTGCTCACGACCCCGCCTTGAGCAGCTTGAACCGGCGGGTCTCGGTGATGGTCAGGCAGTCCTCGGCGACCTCGGGATAGCGGGCCTTGAGGTCGGACTGGTCGACCACGATCGACAGCACGGACCGGTGCGACACCACCGGGACACCGGCGACCGTGCCGACCTCGGCAGCGCCCATCGCGGCCTTGATGCGGTCCTGCAACCGCGTGCGCAGCTCGCTCAACCTCGAACGCTGGTCTTCGACCTGGCGCAGCAACACCAGCTCGGCGGCCAGCGCGTCCAACGACGCCTCGGAACCCGTCTGCGGGGTCGACGCGTTCGGGGTCGAGCGGGTGGTGGGAGTGGGTGACTTGGGCATGACGACGGCCGCCTCCTCGACGGCCTGGGCGTGCTCGGGAACGGGGTCAACGGCGCGACGCGATGCCGGACACCCGCTCACGAGGTGGTGTCCGGCCGTGGATAACCCGGCCAGCCAGGCGGCGAGAAGGGCTAAAGCCCTCGAAGACGTGCCATGAGCAGCACAAACACGACGCATGTCACCCCCCAGTGATGCGCTCTTAGAGACCGCAACCACCCAAGCGGGTGATCACGTAACGTTGTTTCACAGTGGACCGCCACCCACGGTCATGTCAAGTACTTGGCACACTCGGCGCGTCTGTGCCAGTTTCACTACATGAAACCCCTGGCGGTCATGCCCACCGCGTCGCGCGACAGCGACCGTTTCGCCACCCGCGTGAGTAGCGACTGTGCGCGGCCGGAAAAATCATCGGCGACACGAACCCGGAGACTGGGGGACGCCGAGGACGCCGGTCCCGGCGACCGGGAAGGCAGCATCATGGCCCGAGCCAACACGGACTCCACACAACCGGCCGCCAAAGCCGCCTCAGCCGTGGACACGTTGATCCAACGCCGCCTCGCCGAACTCGGTCACGAGAACATGAGCGTCGCCGCCCTGGAACGACTACGCGGCCTACGTCCCGGCACCCTCGCCTACCCGCTTCGCCCGGAACGGCGCGGCAAGTGGCCAAGCGCCACGGCGCTCACGACCTGGGCCCAGGCGCTCGAACTCGACGTGACGACGGTCAGCCGCGCCTTCGCCACCGACCTCGACGGCGTCGCCGGGGCCTACACCCCAGAGCAACGCCAGATGCTCGTCCTCATGGACGGCCTGGACGCCGAAGGCCAACGCGCCGCAGTCCAACTCGTCCAAGCCCTCGCCGACTACGCCCACTGCCGGACACCCCGGAAGCAACCGCCGTCCGAGTGACGCCATGTGATCAACGCGACGGGAACCCGACGCAACCTTCGATACCCCCGCCCCGTAACTCGAACACGCCGTGAAAATGCACGAAACCAGTGGCGAGACCGCACGATTGCGGGTTGAGTGGTTGAAGCCCTAACAACCAACGCCGCCGCTCGCCGCTCTGGGGGACGGACATCGAGAAGCGGCCACACCAGGCATTACCGCTGCTCATGGCGCGGAGCAACAGGGGGTGCGGAGGAACCGTGGACAGCGAACGTGAGAGACCGGAGTGGTACCCGCTCATCCTCGTCAGGCGCGACCTGATGGGACCTTTCGAGCTGGTGAAGAACCCGGACGGGACCCAGACCGTCCACCTGTGCGAAGGGGTCGTACTCGGCGAACCGCTCGCCGAACTGATCAACGAACTGGCCTTCCAGCGCCAAACCGGAAGCTGCACGGACTGCACGCTGCGCGCCATCTCTGCGGCCTGCATCCCCGCGCAGGCAACGACCAGTTCGCCTTGTTGATCTAGACCTCGACGCGAAAGACGTCCGGGAACCGGCCCGTGGGGAGACGGGCCGGCCCACAGCCGCGCAGCTCGCCTGAGCCGCACATAGAGCGGGGGCGGCCCGCTTCGGACCGCCCCCGGCTCTTGCGTACAAGCGTCAGTCGAACTGTCCGTCCTTCGCAGCCTCAACGAACTGGGCGAAGGCTGCCACGGGCACATTGAAGCTCACGGCAGGCCGTTTGGAATCCCTCAGGCCGACGAAGGGGAGCTTGAAGGCAAGCTCGACGCAGTTTTCGCCACCGCCGCCGTTGCTGGCACCGCTCCGCTTGCTCTTGCGCCACTCGGCGGCAGAGAAGTCAGGGCCGCTCACTTCAAGCCCCCTTCCGTCCTTGATCACTGGAGCTCCTGGGAGAGCTGTTCGATCACGCGGTTGATCAGCGCAATCGAGTCCGTAGGGTTGAGGGCGATCCCGAGCAGGTGCCCGAACACGAGGGTACAGCGGCGGACGTCCTCGGCGTCCTCCAGATACAGGCTCCCGTAGATGCCGTCCGTGTACGCGATGTCCGGCGAGTCGTCCGCGAACTCAAGGAGCGTGAACCACCCGGCCAAGCCCGGGTGAGGGCCGACGTCGATAGGCACGACCTGGAGCGTGACGTTGTCCAGCGCGGCCAGCTCGATGAGGTAGCGAAGCTGCTCGATCTGGACGTCGAGCGAACGGACCCGGCCACGTAGCACTCGCTCGTCCAGCAGAATCCACCACTCTTGAGGCTCCTCGCGGCCTGGAACGATCGCGCGTTCGGCGCGGGCTTCGACGCGACGCGCCAACTCCTCATTGGTGATGCTCGGCTCAAGACCCAGAACCACCTGCTCGGTCCAGCGCGGGTGCTGGCACGCCGCTGGGATCAACAGCGGTTCCCAGATCCGAAGCACCGTTGCGCGGTCCTCGTAGTCCATCAGGTCGCGGACGTTGTCAGGGAGGTGGCGACCTCGTTGGTGCCAGCGTCCCTTGCGTCGCGCCACCTTCGCCCACAGCTTGAGCCGCGCCCGCATCTCCCCGTCCTCGACGCCGAGGACCGTCAGCAGGTCCTCCACCTCGTCCGGCTGGATGCGCGCCTGGTTGTTCTCGATCTTGCTCAGCTTCGACACAGACCAGCGACCGCTGCCAGGGATGGCGAGGAGCGCGCGAACCACGTCCTCCTGCTTGCGGTCCCCACGGAGCGTCTTGAGTTCGACGGCCAACCGCTTGCGCACGTTGGGCGGAACGTTCTCGTCAGGCACTCCTTGATCCTCCTTGCCGGCCGCGCCGCCGCGCGGACCGGACGTCAGGCTAGCCCGACAGAGTGAAGAAGTCGAAACTTTCTAGTTCTGCACTTGCGGAACTAGAAAGTTGCGACCCACGCTAGTCCGGCAGCACGTAGCGACCAGTGGACGCAGCGTAACGAGGAGACGAGATGTCCGGTGCAGCAGTGCCGTCGACTCAAGTTCCGGCAGAACGGTGGGTGTTCCCGTGCCGCAACGCCGCTGGCGACGTCGTGGAGCTGACGTTGATCAACAGTCGAGTGAGCGTCATCCTGTCCGGCCCGTTCGGGTCGCTGGCGCTGGATCGCCAATCGGCGCAAGGCTTCCTGATCAGGTTGGCGCGGGAGATCGGCACGTTGCCCAACCACGGCGAGCGCGGGTGATCCGGTGTACGCGACGCTCGCAGAGGACTTGTACCGCCAGCTCGACGCAACCGAACGGGTACTGCACCAAGGCGACAACGACGCTCTCCTCGCTCTTGCCCAGTCCGAGGGCCTTCCGCTCGTTGCCGCGCTTCGAGCGCTCCTGGACGAACACCGGCCGGACGAAAACGGCCGATGCGCTACCTGCCGCGGGCGCCGGTTCTGGCTGCCCTCTTACTGGCGTGGCCCGGAGTCGCCTTGCCGCGCCCTTGTCGCTGCCCGGTTGGCGCTCGACGGAGCGGCTGGCACCGAACACCCCGGCCGCCACCGCAGCCGCCTGACGACAGCCTGACAAGTCGAACGTCCCGATCACCGGTGTCAGCCCCGACCTGGCACCGGTTCGCGGTCGGGAAGCGCGCGAGTCACAGCCGCTTCCCGACCCGAAGACTCTGGAGGATCCAAAGTGGATGCCCGCGCGTTGCTCGCTTGGCTGAGGGAAGCGGCTGCCTTCAGCGCGCTCCCACTGCTCGATTCGACCGGCTACGCCAATGGCCTTCACCTCCACCGATTCTCCTCGACCGGACAGATCGAAGTCGTGCAGGCGTGGCACCAGAACCACGCGGCACTCGCGCGCCTCCCGAACGCGTTGGACCTCCACACCGCGTTGATGCGGTCGGAACCGGAGAGCGGCCTGGTAGCACCACTAGACGAGGTGGTCGCCTTGCTGCGCCGCACCGAGGCCGGTTCGAAACGAGGTGTCGGCGATGGACTCTGAACACCTGGTCGTCGTTCTCCACGCCGTCTGGTGCCTGGACGTTCCGACGCAGACCTACGGCCGTCCTGGTGACGTCGTCCGGCTCCCGATCGCCGAGGCAAAGCAACTCATCCAACAAGGACTCGCGGCCTTGACGGACCAACGAGCAACCGTCACCGACCGGTGATGGGGACCGCTTGACGAGCCAGGGAAGGAGGTAAGGCAGGTGGAGGAGTTCGACCTCATCTTCGAAGGCGAGCAGCGACTGACGGTGCTCACCAACGACTACACGAAGGTCTCGGGCAGCAGCGACACGTCCAACGAGTACGACGAAATCTGACGGTGACCGGCGCTCGGGGCGGACCCGCGCCGGTCCGCCCCGAGCACGCTCTTACCAGGAGGACCGAAGATGCTGAAGTTCTCGCTCCACCCGGAGCCGTCGCAGCCATCATGGCGTTGGTTCGGCGGCCGTTGGCGCGCCGGCTCCAGTTGGATCGAACCCTTTCAACATCCTGTGCTCGAAACCGTCGCGGCCACCGACGGCACGTCAAGTTTCATAGCCGTGAGAGAACGTGACGGCGCAACCGTCCAACCGACCAGCGACCTCACGACGTTGTCGCCAGACAACTACGTCGATCTCCGGTGTCGGATCTTGGACGAGCCAACTGATCACTTCCTGGTCGAGCGTGACGAGTTGGGCGAGTACCACCTTTTCGCCGGGCAGTGGGGCAACGCCCCGATCTACATCGCCGAGGGCAGCGAGGGCCTCCACGGCTCGTGGGACTTCACCGACCTACGGCAACACATGGGCGTCGACCGCCTGCACGAGCTGACCCTGACGCGCATCCTCTCCGGGCGAATCCGGCACGCGGCGCACACGATCTTCGAGCCGATCAAACAGATCACCGCAAGGATGAGCGTCACGTACTCCGGGTCCGAAGGCATCCGCATGACGTATCCCGAACCGGCAATGCGAGCGCACCCGCGCCCCGTCCGCGAGGGTGTGGACATCGTCCGCGTGTACGAGGACGAGTTGGCGCGAGCTGTCCGGCTCTGGGACTTCGACCCGGAACGGACCGCCGTCGAGTTGTCGGGCGGCATGGACTCAGCCAACGTCGCCATGACGCTAGCCGCGCTCCACCCGAATGACATCAGGTCGTATGCCCTGATCTACGGCGAGGAGATCGGCGCGCAGCAGGCACGCCGTCGTCAGGAAATGATCGACTTCGCAGGGTTTCGAGACTTCTCAATGCCCGCACTCGACCGGCCCCCGCTCCACTCCGATGGTGCCCGCGTCAACGGGGTCCCCCTCAACCCGGTGGACGAGCCGTACCACGAGGCGGTCGCTGCGATGCTGGACATGGCTGCGCAGCAGGGAGTCACGACCGTGTTCACCGGCGACGGTGGCGACGAACTGGTGTCGTTGCGCGGAACGGAGTGGGAGGAAACCGGCAAGGTTCCGGGCCGGTTCAACCCCAACCGAACGCCGCCGAACTGGTTGGGTCCGCGCGCTCAAGAACTTCTCGCCGACATCGAGGTGGACTTGCCGCCCCCAGGCGTGATCAACGCGGCTACCCACATCGGATTCGCCTCACGCACGCCGCAGTTCATGAGGGCCGGCCTCTGGCCCCTCTCGCCGCTGTGCTCACCCCGCCTGATCCGATTCGCCGAGCAGTTGCCGTTGGAGTGGCGGTTGAGCAAGCGCATCACACGGGAACGCCTGCGACGCCTCGGCCTCTCCGAGGACGTGCAGCAACCGCAACTCCGGGAGAACTTCACGCACGTGATGGAGCGCGGCCTGGCGGTGTACGGCGTGCCTCTGATCGACAAGTACCTGAACGACTCGTTGCTGGTCGAATCCGGCTACGTGGACGCCGACGCACTCCGCAGGTCGCGCGACGCGACCAACAGCGGCATGATCGACACTCAACTGTTCGGGTTCCTGCGGGTGGAGCTGTGCCTACGAGGGTTGCTGCGATGACGAGCACGTTGACGACCGCCACCTACGTGATGCGACCAGGGCAGGAAGCCGACCGTTCCGACGTCGCGGCTTTGATCCGAGCCCGCGCAGCGTGGATGCGTGCCCATGACCACGGCCGGTGGACGAGTTGGGATCGCAATGCCGATGAACTGGCTAACCAAGTCGGTGACCCGAGGTGGCCGACCTGGGTCTTGTGCAGCGACCAACACGGCATCGTCGGCGTCACGACTGCGTCGCCCACAACGCCGCACCTCGGGTGGAGCGACGAGGAGCAAGGGCAGCCAGCGATCTTCCTCCAGAGCACCGCGACCGACCCGCATCACGAGCGTCGGCACCTCGGAGTGCTGATCGCCTTCTGGGCGCTCGACTACGCCGCGCAGGTCGGAAAGGATTGGGTGCGCCGGGGCGTCTTGACGATCGGCAACGACAACCGCGGGCTTGTTCGCTACTACCAACAACAGGGCTGGCGGGTCGTCAGGGCCGGACACCATCCGCGCCGACAAGAGGTGACGGTCTGGTCGTTGCAGCGGCCAGCAGAGTTGCAGCCCGACATGCGTGAAGTGCTGCACTTCGACCGACCCGAGTAGGGCCAGCCGTGAGAGGCAGCGCGCTGACCAGCGAAAATGCGCGCTGCTTCTATGGTCAGGTAGTCAGAACTTGACGAAGGACCTGTTCTCCTGCATCAGCAGGACGACGTGCTTGATCGCCGACAGGCCGCCGCGCCGGGGCTCCCGCGCCAACGCCTCGTGCACCGAGGGCGGCAACAGGGAACCCGCGGCGCCCAGGCCGGCGGCGGTGAGCAGGGTGCGACGCGAGACCGACATGACCGACGTTCTATCGGCCGTGGATGAACCTCAGGGGTTCTTGCGCACCAAGCCGGTGAAACCCGCGACGAACAGCGTGGCGAAGGCCCACGCCGGCGCCGGTCACGTGGTGCCACAGGCAGCCCCGGCGGACCAGGTCGCGTTGTTGCGCTACGCGGATGCGGCGCACGTCCCGTTCGTCGCTGGCGGCCTGGTGCGGGGCCGCCGGCTGGGTGCGCGGCTGGCCGGCGTTGTCAGTACGCGTCGGAGTGGTCCAGCTGCCCGGAGACGCGCGCGCCGCTGATCCGGAGACCGAGTTGATCGAGGTCGTCGGTCAACAGGTCCCGGATCAGCGACGCGGGCACTTCCCGGTCGGTCAGGTCCACGGCCTCGCCGCGGACCAACCGGTCCGCTAAATCGTCACGCACCCGCTGCCGCGCGCAGGGCGTCGGCGCGGTCGGTGCTCTCCCACGGCAGTTCGACGTCGGTGCGGCCGAAGTGGCCGTACGCGGCGGTCGGCGCGTAGATCGGGCGCAGCAGGTCCAGGTCGCGGATGATGGCGGCCGGGCGGAGGTCGAAGACCTCGCTGATCGCCTGCTGGATCTTGGTCGGGTCCACGGTCTCGGTGCCGAAGGTCTCCACGAACAGGCCCACCGGCGCGGCCTTGCCGATCGCGTACGCCACCTGCACCTCGATGCGGGTCGCGAGGCCGGCGGCGACGGCGTTCTTGGCCACCCAGCGCATCGCGTACGCGGCGGAGCGGTCCACCTTCGACGGGTCCTTGCCGGAGAACGCGCCGCCACCGTGGCGGGCCATGCCGCCGTAGGTGTCCACGATGATCTTGCGGCCGGTCAGGCCGGCGTCGCCCATCGGGCCGCCGATGACGAACCGGCCGGTCGGGTTCACCAGCAGGCGGACGTCGGAGGTGTCGAGGCCCAGCTCGGCGATCTCCGGCGCGACCACGTGCTCGCGCACGTCCACGCCCAGCAGCTTCTCCAGGTCGATGCCGTCGGCGTGCTGCGTGGACACCACGACGGTGTCCAGGCGCACCGGCTGGTCGCCCGCGTACTCGATGGTGACCTGCGTCTTGCCGTCCGGGCGCAGGTAGGGCACGGTGCCGTCCTTGCGCACGGCGGTCAGCCGCCGGGACAGGCGGTGCGCCAGCGCGATCGGCAGCGGCATCAGCTCCGGCGTGTCGGTGCACGCGTAGCCGAACATCAGGCCCTGGTCGCCCGCGCCCTGCTTGTCGATCTCGTCGCCGGCGCCCTCGACGCGCTCCTCGTAGGCGGTGTCCACGCCCTGCGCGATGTCGGGGGACTGCGAGCCGATGGCCACGTTCACGCCGCACGAGCGACCGTCGAAGCCCTTGGCCGACGAGTCGTAGCCGATCTCCAGGATCTTCTCCCGGACGATCGACGGGATGTCCGCGTAGGTCTCCGTGGTGACCTCGCCGGCCACGTGCACCTGGCCCGTGGTGATCAGGGTCTCCACCGCCACCCGGGAGCGGGGGTCCTTCGCCAGCAACGCGTCCAGGATCGAGTCGCTGATCGCGTCGCAGATCTTGTCCGGGTGCCCCTCGGTCACCGACTCACTGGTGAACAGCCTGCTGCTGTGCTGGCTCACGGCACTCCCTATCTGGTTTCCATGCGGTCGTCAAAGCTTATCGGGCGTCCCCGCCCGGACTGTCATCATCGAGCAAACGAGGAGACGGCGTCCCACACTGCGGACGCCAGCCGGGCTTTCGACCCGTGCGGGATCGGGGTCTCGGCGCCGTCGGCGGACAGGAGCCACCCCGCGTTGTCCTCGACCTCGAACGCGCGGCCGTCGCCGACGGCGTTCACGACGAGGAAGTCGCAGCCCTTGCGCTTGAGCTTCGCGCGACCGTACTCCAGGACGTCGGCCTCGCCGTCGCCGGTCTCGGCGGCGAAGCCCACCACGACCTGCCCGTCCCGGCGGGCGGCGACCAGCTCGGCCAGGATGTCGGCGTTGCGGGTCAGGGCCACGGGGTCGGGGTCGCGGTCGGTCTTCTTGATCTTGTGCTCGGCGCTGGCCACCGGCCGGAAGTCGGCCACGGCGGCGGCCATCACGAGCACGGCGGCGTCCTTGGCGACGAAGTGCATCGCGTCGCGCAGCTCGGCGGCGGTGCCCACGCGCTCCAGCTCGACGCCGGCCGGGGTGGCCAGGTCGGCGGTGTGCGCGGCGACCAGCGTCACGCGCGCGCCGCGCTGGGCGGCGACGCGGGCCAGCGCGTAGCCCTGGCGGCCCGACGACCGGTTGCCCAGGAAGCGCACCGGGTCCAGCGGTTCCCGCGTGCCACCCGCGGAGATGGCGACGTGGACGCCTTCCAGGTCGCGCGGCAGCGCGTCGGGGCGCTCCAGCAGCAACCGGGCCAGCTCGACGATCTCGCTCGGCTCGGGCAGCCGGCCCTTGCCGGTGTCCTTGCCGGTCAGCCGCCCGCTGGCGGGTTCGGCGACGATCACGCCCCGCGACCGCAGCAGCGCCACGTTCGCCCGGGTCGCCGGGTGCTCCCACATCTCGGTGTGCATCGCGGGGACCAGCAGGACCGGGCAGCGCGCGGTCAGCAGGGTGTTGGTGAGCAGGTCGTCGGCGAGGCCGGCGGCGGCCTTGGCGAGCAGGTTGGCCGTGGCCGGGGCGACGACCACCAGGTCGGCCTCCTGGCCCAGCTTGACGTGCTGCACCGACGGCACGTCGGAGAACACGTCGGCGTGCACGGGCTGCCCTGACAACGCCTCGAACGTGGCCGCGCCGACGAACTTCAGCGCGCCGTCCGTGGGCACGACGCGCACGGAGTGCCCGGACTCGGTGAGCCGGCGCAGCACCTCGCACGCCTTGTACGCGGCGATGCCCCCACCGACCCCGAGCACGACCCGGGGCTTGGTGGGGGTGGCGTCTCGCCCTGCGGCGAAACCCTCGGTCACTCGCCCTCGGTGTGCTCAAGCAGACCCGCGTGGATCTCCCGGAGCGCGATCGACAGCGGCTTCTCGCGCGGGCCCGGCTCGACCAGCGGGCCGACGTACTCCAGCAGGCCCTCGCCGAGTTGCGCGTAGTAGTCGTTGATCTGGCGCGCCCGCTTGGCCGCGTAGATCACCAGCGCGTACTTCGAGCTGACCTGCTCCAGCAGGTCGTCGATCGGCGGGTTGGTGATGCCCTCCGGGGAACCCGACAGCGGGCCCAGCTCGGTGTGCGTGGTCACTCGTCAACGCTCCTGCGGTTGGTTGTGCAAAGCGGGTGGCGTCCTACAGCCGCCGCGGACACGCGTCATCACGCGTCGGGCGCTGGGCCGACCACCAAGTGTAGCAAGCGCGCCGCGGCGGACTTCACGTCGTCGTTCACGACGACCTGGTCGAACTCGGGTTCGGCCGCGAGCTCCTCGCGGGCGATCTCCAGCCGGCGCGCCACCACGGCGGGGTCCTCGGTGCCGCGGCCGGTCAGCCGCCCCACCAGGTCCTCCCAGGACGGGGGCGCGAGCATCACCAGCTGGGCCTCCGGCATGGCCGCCCGGACCTGGCGCGCGCCCTGGAGCTCGATCTCCAGCAGCGAGGGCCGCCCGGACGCCAGCGCCGCCACGACGGGCGCGCGGGGCGTGCCGTAGCAGTTGCCCGCGAACTCGGCGTGCTCCAGCAGTTCGCCGTTGTCCACCATCTTGTCGAACTCGGCCCGGTCCACGAAGTGGTAGTGGACGCCGTCGACCTCGCCCGGCCTCGGCTTCCGCGTGGTCACCGAGACGCTGAAGTGCACATCGGGCCCCATGCGCCGCAGCTCGGCCAGCACGCTGGACTTGCCGACGCCGGAGGGCCCGCTCAGGACGGTGAGGCGGGGCCGGGCGCGCACGCCCGACCCCGCCCCGGTGCCATCAGTCACTCGCCGCTGAACTCGGTGAGCAGCGCCTTGCGCTGCCGCTCGCCGAGGCCGCGCAGCCGACGGCTCGGAGCGATCTCAAGCCGCTCCATGATCTGCTGCGCGCGAACCTTGCCGACGCCCGGAAGGGCTTCGAGCAGCGCGGACACCTTCATCTTGCCAAGGACCTCGTCGCTCTCGGCGGCCTTCAGCACGTCCGTCAGGGTCGTGCCGCCACGCTTGAGGCGCTCCTTGAGCTCAGCCCGAGCGCGACGAGCGGCAGCAGCCTTCTCCAGCGCTGCGGCCCGCTGCTCCTCGGTAAGCTGGGGAAGGGCCACGATTTCCTCCGTGGTGTGGGAATTTCAATTCTGGATCGGTGCCGCGACCGTACTCCAAGCGCAATTGCCTGGGCGCAAGGTGGTCCCAGTCAGGTGAAACTTTTCCAGCGCCTGGTTGCCGCGGCGGGTGGTAGTAGTACCAACACCCCCCGACGCCTCCGCCACCGCCACCGGTAACGCCCTGCGCACGACCCCTGTGGTATGCGCTCGATGGGGTATGGACCCGTCGGTGGCCAGGACCGTACCAGGCAACGTTTACGCAGGTGAGCGGACACCGCGAAGCGTGTCGCGATTTGATGGTGATCACATCGCGAGGGAGTCCCCGACACGCCGTGCCGCAGACCGCAACGATGCGGAGTCGGGGCCGTGCTTGAGGACGTCCCGGGAGCTGGTCGGCAGCACCCCGCGCAGCTCGTCGCCGAACAGCCGGCGCAGGTCCGCCACGGTCGCGCCCTGGGCGCCGAAGCCCGGCGCCAGGATGTATCCGTGCAGGTCAGACAGGTCGAGGTCGAGTTCGGCGAGGGTCGCGCCGACGACCAGGCCGACGTCTCCCAACGGCTCCGCGCCGGCGTTGCGGCGGGCCGCCTCGTCCACCACCGACTGCGCGACCGAGCCCCCGGAGGGGACCCCCGCGCACTGCACGGAGGCCCCTTCCGGGTTGGACGTGCGGGCGAGCACGAACACGCCGCGCCCGCTCGCCCGTGCGGCTTCGAGCGCCGGCTCCAGGGAGCCGAACCCGAGGTAGGGCGACAGGGTGACCGCGTCGCCGGCCAGCGGCGAGCCGTCGGACAGGTACGCCTGGGCGTAGGCCGCCATGGTCGAGCCGATGTCGCCGCGCTTGGCGTCCACCAGGACCGGCGTCCCGGCGTCCCTGAGGTCCGCCAGGACGCGTTCGAGGACCGCCACGCCCTTCGAGCCGTGGGACTCGAAGAACGCCGCCTGCGGCTTGACCAGGGCCACGTGACCGCCGAACGCCTCGACGCAGGTCAGCGCGAACCGCTCCAGGCCGGAGGCGTCCCGGGGCAGCCCCCAGGCGTCCAGGAGGCCGGGGTGCGGGTCGATGCCCACGCACAGCGGTCCGTGCTGCGCGACGGCCTTGGCCAGCCGCTGGGCGAAGGTCATCCCTCACCCCGCAGCGCCGCCTGGAGGGCCTGCAGCGGCCGGACGCCGATGTCGCCCCGGATGGCCGCCTCGATGCCGTGCACGGCCGCCGCCGCGCCCTGGATCGTGGTGACGCACGGGATGTCCTTGGCGACCGCCGCGGTGCGGATCTCGTAGCCGTCCACGCGGGGCCCGCTGTTGCCGTACGGGGTGTTGATGATCATGTCCACGTGGCCGTCGAGGATGGCGTCGACGATGTTCTTCTCGCCGTCGGAGTGCTTGCGGACCACCGTGCACGGGATGCCGTTGCGCCGCAGCACCTCGGCCGTGCCCTCGGTGGCCAGCACCTCGAAGCCCAGGTCGGCCAGCCGCTTGACCGGGAAGATCATGGCCCGCTTGTCCCGGTTGGCCACCGACACGAACACCCGGCCCGACGTGGGCAGGGAGCCGTAGGAGGCGGTCTGGGACTTGGCGAAGGCGGTGCCGAAGGACACGTCGATGCCCATGACCTCGCCGGTCGACTTCATCTCCGGCCCGAGCAGCGAGTCCACCCCGTGGCCCTCCGGCGTGCGGAAGCGGTGGAAGGGCAGCACGGCCTCCTTGACCGCGACCGGCGCGTGCTGGGGCAGCTTCGCGCCGTCGCCGGTGGCCGGCAGCAGGCCCTCGGCGCGCAGCTCGGCGATGGTCGCGCCGAGCATGATCCGGGCCGCGGCCTTGGCCAGCGGCACCGCCGTCGCCTTGGACACGAACGGCACCGTGCGGGACGCGCGCGGGTTGGCCTCCAGCACGTACAGGACGTCGTCCTTGAGCGCGTACTGGACGTTGAGCAGGCCGCGCACGCCGATGCCCTCCGCGATGGCCCGGGTGGACCTGCGGACGTTGTCGATGTCGGTCTCGCCCAGGGTGATCGGGGGCAGGGCGCACGCCGAGTCGCCGGAGTGCACGCCGGCCTCCTCGATGTGCTCCATCACGCCGCCGATGAACACGTCCTCGCCGTCGAACAGGGCGTCCACGTCGATCTCGATGGCGTCGTCGAGGAACCGGTCGACCAGCACCGGGTGCTCCGGGGAGACCTCGGTGGCGCGGGCGATGTAGCTCTTGAGCGACAGCTCGTCGTAGACGATCTCCATGCCGCGCCCGCCCAGCACGTACGAGGGGCGCACCAGCACCGGGTAGCCGATCTCGTCGGCGATCTTCTTGGCCTGCGCGAACGAGGTCGCGGTGCCGTACTTCGGCGCGGGCAGGCCCGCGTCGGTGAGCACCTGGCCGAACGCGCCGCGGTCCTCGGCGAGGTGGATGGCGTGCGGCGGGGTGCCCACGACCGGGACGCCCGCCTCCTCCAGCCGCCGCGCCAGGCCCAGCGGGGTCTGGCCGCCCAGCTGCACGACGACGCCCGCGACGGTGCCCGAGCGCTGCTCGGAGTGCACGACCTCCAGCACGTCCTCGAAGGTCAGCGGCTCGAAGTACAGGCGGTCGGAGGTGTCGTAGTCGGTGGAGACGGTCTCGGGGTTGCAGTTGACCATCACCGTCTCGTACCCGGCGGCCCGCAGCGCCATGGCGGCGTGCACGCACGAGTAGTCGAACTCGATGCCCTGGCCGATGCGGTTCGGGCCCGAGCCCAGGATCAGCACCTTCGGCTTGTCCCGCTGCTCGGTCACCTCGGTCTCGGCCGCGGGGTCCAGCTCGTAGGCCGAGTAGTGGTACGGGGTGCGCGCGGCGAACTCGGCGGCGCAGGTGTCCACGGTCTTGAACACCGGCCGCACGCCCAGGCGGTGCCGCAGGTTGCGCACGCCGTCCTCACCGGCCAGCTCGGCGCGCAGCGCGGCGATCTGCCGGTCGGACAGGCCCGCCCGCTTGGCCTTGCGCAGCAGGTCCGCGCCCAGCACGGGGGCGTCCTCGATCTCCCGGCGCAGCTCGACCAGCCAGGCGATCTGCTCGATGAACCACGGGTCGATCCGGGACGCCTCGTGCGCCTGCTCGATGGTCGCGCCCAGGCGCAACGCGCGTTCCAACGTGTAGAGGCGTCCGTCGTGGCCCTTTCGGAGGGCGTCCAGAGTGGACTCCAGGCTCTCCTCGGGGTCCGGGGTGGTCCAGAAACCGCCCGCCTTGGTCTCCATGGACCGCAACGCTTTTCCGAGCGCCTCGATGAAGCTGCGACCGATGGACATCGCCTCGCCGACGGACTTCATCGTCGTGGTGAGCGTCCGGTCCGCGCCGGGGAACTTCTCGAAAGCGAACCGCGGCACCTTCACCACGACGTAGTCGAGCGTCGGTTCGAAACTCGCCGGCGTCTCACCGGTGATGTCGTTGCGGATTTCGTCGAGCGTGTACCCGATGGCCAGTTTCGCGGCGATCTTGGCGATCGGGAAACCGGTCGCCTTGGACGCCAGCGCCGAGGAACGCGACACCCGCGGGTTCATCTCGATCACGACCATGCGGCCGTTCTCGGGGTTGAACGCGAACTGGATGTTGCAGCCGCCGGTGTCCACGCCGACCTCGCGGATGACGGCGATGCCGACGTCGCGCATCTGCTGGAACTCGCGGTCGGTCAGCGTCATCGCGGGCGCGACGGTCACCGAGTCGCCGGTGTGCACGCCCATCGGGTCGATGTTCTCGATGGAGCACACGACCACGACGTTGTCGTTGCGGTCGCGCATCAGCTCCAGCTCGTACTCCTTCCAGCCGAGCACGCTCTCCTCGATCAGCACCTCGGTGACCGGGGACTCCGCGAGGCCGGTGGCGGCCAGCCGCTCCAGCTCCTCGTGGGTGTGCGCCATGCCCGAGCCGAGGCCGCCCATGGTGAACGACGGCCGGATGACCACCGGGAGGCCCAGCTCCGCGACGGTCTCGCGGACCTCCTCCATGGTCTTGCACACCGCGCTGCGCGGGACCTCCGCGCCGATCTTGCGCACGATGTCCTTGAACATCTGCCGGTCCTCGCCGCGCTGGATGGCGTCGATGTCCGCGCCGATCAGCTCGACGTCGTACTTCTCCAGCACGCCCCGCTCGTGCAGGGCGATGGCGGTGTTGAGCGCGGTCTGGCCGCCCAGGGTCGCCAGGACGGCGTCCGGGCGCTCGGCGGCGATGACCTTCTCCACGAACTCCGGGGTGATCGGCTCGACGTAGGTGGCGTCGGCGAACTCCGGGTCGGTCATGATCGTCGCGGGGTTGGAGTTGACGAGGCTGACCCGCAGGCCCTCCTCGCGCAGCACCCGGCACGCCTGGGTGCCGGAGTAGTCGAACTCGCAGGCCTGGCCGATGACGATCGGGCCCGAGCCGATGACGAGCACGTGCTTGAGATCGGTCCTCTTCGGCATGTCAGCGCCCCTGCTCCATCATCGTCACGAACTCGTCGAACAGCGGTGCGGCGTCGTGCGGTCCGGCCGCCGCCTCCGGGTGGTACTGCACGCTGAACGCGGGCACCTCCAGGGCGCGCACGCCCTCGACCGTGCCGTCGTTCGGGCAGTAGTGGCTGAGCTGGACGCGGCCGAAGTCGGAGACGAACTCCTCCCCCGGCTCGCCCTCCAGGGCGAAGCCGTGGTTCTGCGCGGTGATGGCCACCTTGCCGGTCGCGACGTCGATGACCGGGATGTTGATGCCGCGGTGCCCGTAGCGCATCTTGTAGGTGTCGCGGCCCAGCGCGCGGCCCAGGATCTGGTTGCCGAAGCAGATGCCGAACAGCGGCACCTTGCGGTCCAGGACGTTGCGGGTCAGCTCGACCGCGTGCGCCTGGGTGGCGGGGTCGCCGGGGCCGTTGGACAGGAACACGCCGTCGGGCTTGACCGACAGCACGTCGTCCACGGTGGAGGTCAGCGGCAGGACGTGCACCTCGATGCCGCGCGCGGCCATCATCCGCGGGGTGTTGGACTTGATGCCCAGGTCCAGCGCGGCCACCCGGAAGCGGCGTTCGCCGATCGCGTCCACCACGTACGGCTTGGGCGTGGTGACGTCGCCCGCGAGGTCCGCGCCCTTCATCTCCGGGGAGGTGCGGACGCGGTCGAGCATCTCCTCGACGCTGCCCAGCTCGTCGCCGGAGAACACGCCCGCGCGCATCGCGCCCTGCTCGCGCAGGTGGCGGGTGAGCATCCGGGTGTCGATGCCGGCGATGCCGACCACGCCCTGGCGGACCAGCTCGTCGTCCAGGCTGCGCTTGGAGCGCCAGTTCGACGGCACCCGCGCGGGGTCGCGCACCACGTAGCCGGCGACCCAGATGCGGCCGGACTCGTCGTCCTCGTCGTTCCAGCCGGTGTTGCCGATCTGCGGCGCGGTCTGCACCACGATCTGGCGGTGGTAGGAGGGGTCGGTCAGCGTCTCCTGGTAGCCGGTCATGCCGGTGGAGAACACGACCTCGCCGAGGCTCGCGCCGATCGCGCCGTAGGACTCGCCGCGGAACACGCGGCCGTCCTCCAGGACCAGCGCCGCGGCCGTCGTTGCCGGAGAAGTCACTTGCGGCCTCCCAGTGCCTGCACCCACTGCTCGTACACGTCCTTGTCGTCGCCGCGGAACCCGGTGTCGAAGGTGTGGCCGGCGTTGCGCCAGCGCAGCACCAGCAGGCCGTCCGGGCCCATCACCTTGCCCGCGAGGCCGCGGGCGGTGCGGGCGTCCAGGACGTCCTCCAACGGGATCCACATCGGGCTCGCGCCGGTGCGCTCGACCAGCACACCGGTGTCGGTCAGCTTCAGGGTCGCCTCGGCGCGGTGGCCGATGTCGCCCACGGCGACCCGGTCCTGCCAGTTGTCGCCGAGGGTCGTGCCCACGTACACGCCGGTCGTCTCCAGCGTCGCCGCGCCGGTCGCGGCGGGCGGCTGGGGGAAGGCGGGCAGCGCCGCCTGGCGCTTCGCGCGGTTCCGCCAGCCCCGCCACATGCCGTACAGGCACAGCAGGAACACGGCCAGGATCGCGAGGGACAGCAGCACGCGGGTCATGCCGGGATCCTTCCGCTGGTCGCCGTCACGCGCCCGCGCAGCACCGTGGCCACGACCCGGCCGGGCAGCTCCATGCCCTCGAACGGCGTGTTGGCCGAGATGCTGGCCAGCTCCGCGCCGCGCACGGTCCACCGGGCGTCCGGGTCCACCAGGACCAGGTTGGCGGGCTCGCCGACCTCGATCGGGCGGCCCTGGTCGGGCAGGCCCGCGATGGCGGCGGGGCGCTCGCTCATCACCCGCGCCACGCCGCGCCAGTCCAGCAGACCGGTCTCGACCATGGTCGCGACGACGATCGAGAGGGCGGTCTGCAGGCCGAGCATGCCCGGGCGGGCCGCGGACCACTCGCAGTCCTTGTCCTGCACGGCGTGCGGGGCGTGGTCGGTGGCGACGCAGTCGATCGTGCCGTCCGCGAGGGCCTGGCGCAGCGCCTCGACGTCGGCGCCGGTCCGCAGCGGCGGGTTGACCTTGTTGACCGGGTCGTAGGTCGCCAGCCGGTCGTCGGTCAGCAGCAGGTGGTGCGGGGTGACCTCGGCGGAGACCTTCGTGCCCCGGGCCTTGGCCCACTTCAGCACGTCCGCGGTGCCCGAGGTGGACACGTGGCAGACGTGCAGGCGGGCGTCCACCTGCTTGGCCAGCAGGCAGTCGCGGGCCACGATCGCCTCCTCGGCGGCGGCCGGCCAGCCCTGCAGGCCCAGGCGCGAGGCCTGCTCGCCCTCGTGGGCCTGCGCGCCGACGGTCAGCCGGGGCTCCTCGGCGTGCTGCGCGACCACCACGTCCAGCGCCTTGGAGTACTCCAGCGCGCGGCGCATGATCAGCGGGTCGTGCACGCAGTGGCCGTCGTCGGAGAACACCCGGACGCCGGTCTTGGCCATCGTGCCCAGCTCGGCGAGCTTCTCGCCCTTGAGGCCCACGGTGACCGCGCCGACCGGGTGGACGTCCACCAGGCCGACCTCGCGGCCCCGGCGGGCGACGTGCTCGACCACGACCGCGTTGTCCGCGACCGGGTCGGTGTTGGCCATGGCGAAGACCGCGGTGTAGCCGCCCAGGGCGGCGGCGCGGGACCCGGTCTCGATGGTCTCGGTGTCCTCGCGGCCCGGCTCGCGCAGGTGGGTGTGCAGGTCGACGAAGCCGGGGAGCAGGACCGCGCCGTCGCCATCGACGACCTCGGCGTCGTTGTCCTCGACGGACCCGATCTCCGCGATGACCCCGTCGCGGACGAGCACGTCCACCGGGTCACCTTCGCCGTACGGTCGTACTCCCCTGATGATCAGGGCGCTCACGCGGTCTCCTCCTCGTGGGCAAGCAGGTGGTAGAGGACGGCCATGCGCACGTGCACGCCGTTGCGCACCTGGTCGGTGATGGCCGCGCGCGGCGAGTCGGCGACCGACGAGGCGATCTCCATCCCGCGCAGCATCGGACCGGGGTGCAGCACGACGGCGTGGTCGGGCAGCAGGGCCAAGCGGCGCTCGTTGAGGCCGTAGGCGATCGAGTACTCGCGGGCGCTGGGGAAGAACCCGCCGTGCATCCGCTCGGCCTGCACGCGCAGCAGCATCACGGCGTCCTGGCTGGGCAGGTCGGCGTCCAGGTCGTGCGACACCGTGACCGGCCAGCGCTCCACCCCGCTGGGCAGCAGCGTCGGCGGGGCGACCAGGGTCACGTGCGCGCCCAGGGCCGTGAGCAGGTGGACGTTCGAGCGGGCGACCCGGCTGTGCAGGACGTCGCCGACGATCGCGATCCGGCGGTCACGCAGCTCACCCAGCCGCTCGCGCAGCGTGGCCGCGTCCAGCAGGGCCTGGGTGGGGTGCTCGTGCATGCCGTCGCCGGCGTTCACCACGGACGTGCCGGTGTGCTTGAGCCAGTCGGCCAGCCGGTGGGCCGCGCCGGACGCCGGGTGCCGCACGATCACGCAGTCCGCGCCGGCCGCCGCGAGGGTCAGCGCGGTGTCGCGCAGCGACTCGCCCTTGCTGACGCTGGAGCCCGACGAGGAGACGTTGACCACGTCCGCGCTCATCCACTTGCCCGCGATCTCGAAGCTCACCCGGGTGCGGGTGGAGTTCTCGTAGAACATCGTGATCACGGTCCGGCCGCGCAGGGTGGGCAGCTTGCGCACCTCGCGCCCCTCCAGGGACTGCTTGAGGTTCGCGGCCGTGTCCAGGATCGCGGTGGCGTCCGCCGGGTCGATGCCCTCGGTGGACAGCAGGTGCCTCACCGCAGCACCACCCCGTCGCGCTGGTCGAACTCCTCCAGCAGCACGTGGACCTCCTCGGACCGGGCGGTGGGGACGTTCTTGCCCACGTAGTCCGCGCGGATCGGCAGCTCGCGGTGCCCCCGGTCGACCAGCACCGCCAGCTGCACGGCGCGGGGCCGGCCGTGGTCGCGCAGGGCGTCCAGGGCGGCGCGGATCGTGCGGCCGGAGAACAGGACGTCGTCGACGAGGACGACGAGGCGGTCGTCGATGCCGCCCTCGGGCAGCCGCGTGGCCTCCAGCGGGCGCGTGGGGCCCCGGCGCAGGTCGTCCCGGTAGAGGGTGACGTCCAGCGTGCCGGTGGGCACCGCCACGGAGCTGAACTCCCGGATCTTCGCCGCGAGGCGGCGGGCGAGCGGCGCACCCCGGCTCGGAATCCCCATCAGGACTACTTCGGGTGCGCTCGGTGCATCGAGAGCGGTCTTCTCGATGATCTGATGGGCCATTCGGGCGACAGTGCGCGCGACGTCGCCGGCCGACAGGAGCTCGCGCTCCCCGGCCGGGTCCGTCGCGCCACGTTGACGTGGCGCCACGGTTGGACCTCCTTCCCCGCCTCGCTGGACGGGTCCTTAAAGGACGTCGGACACCCGGTTGCGACCGGGCTGACCAGCACCGTATCAGGTTCCGGGGTTCGATCGACCGGGTGGTCCGCGTGGTCTCGCCCACCTGGGCCGGCGAGATCAGCTTGACCTGGTGACCACGGAGAGCAATCATTACTCTGCGTATTGATCTAAGCCTCCCCGCGGCAGTCCCCTACCGGCTGACGGGGCGAATGAACGGAGAACCGCCACATGGGCGACTACGCCAAGGCGCTGGGGGCAAAGCTCCGCGCGATCCGCCAGCAGCAGGGCTTGTCTTTGCACGGCGTCGAGCAGAAGTCCGGCGGTCGCTGGAAGGCCGTGGTCGTGGGCTCGTACGAGCGCGGAGACCGGGCCGTGACCGTGCAGAAGCTCGCGGAGCTGGCCGACTTCTACGGTGTGCCGGTCGCGGAGCTGCTCCCCGAGGGCCGCGTGCCGTCGGGCGCCGAACCCGCGACGAAGATCGTGATCAACCTGGAACGCCTGCAACAGCTCCCCGCGGAGAAGGTCGGCCCGCTCGCGCGGTACGCGGCCACCATCCAGAGCCAGCGCGGCGACTACAACGGCAAGGTCCTGTCGATCCGCACGGAGGACCTGCGCTCCCTGGCGATCATCTACGACATGACGCCGGGCGAGCTGACCGAGCAGCTCATCGACTGGGGCGTCCTGCCGCCCGAGGCGCGCCCGGCCAAGGAAGACTGAGCACGGGGTCGCGCACCGGGAGGGCGACTGACGACGGGGGCCGCTCTACGTGGAGGGCGGCCCTGGCCGTGGGCCCCGCACGGGCCCGAACAGCACGAAACCCCCGACAGGACGCACCTGACGGGGGTTCGCGTCGTTCTGGGGGTCCTACAGGACCGCCCGGAGCTGGTCCGCGATGACCGCGATCCGGCCCAGCACGCCGTTGACGAACCGCGGCGAGTCGTCGGTGGACAGCTGCTTGGCCAGCTCCACGGCCTCGTCGATCGCCACCGCGTCGGGCACGTCCGCCGCCCACAGCAGCTCGTACAGGCCCACCCGCAGCACGGCCCGGTCCACGCCCGGCATGCGCTGCAGGGTCCAGCCCTCGGAGTGCTCCGAGATCAGGTCGTCGATGCGCGCCTTGTGCGCCGTGACGCCCTCGACCAGGCCCACCGTGTAGTCGTTGATCGGCGGGACGTCCGGCGACCCCACGCGTTCCGCGAGGAGGGTCACCGCGTCCATGGCCCGCAGGTCGGCCTCGTACAGGACGTCGACCGCGCGCTTGCGGGCCTTGCTCCGAGCGCCCATGTCAGTTGTTGACCCGGCCGAGGTAGCGGCCGTCGCGGGTGTCCACCTTGATCTTCTCGCCGGTCGTCACGAACAGCGGGACCTGGATCTCCGCGCCGGTCTCCAGGGTCGCGGGCTTGGTGCCGCCGGTGGAGCGGTCGCCCTGCAGGCCCGGGTCGGTGTGCTGGATGACCAGCTCGACGCTGGTCGGCAGCTCCACGAACAGCGGGACGCCCTCGTGGGTGGCGACCATCGCCTCCTGGTTCTCCAGCATGTAGTTGGCGGCGTCGCCGACGGTCTCGGCCGGGACCGGGATCTGGTCGTAGGTCTCGCCGTCCATGAAGATGAAGTCGGAACCCTCCTTGTAGAGGTAGGTCATGTTCCGCTTGTCCACGGTGGCCGTGTCGACCTTGGTGCCCGCGTTGAAGGTCTTGTCCACGACCTTGCCGGACAGGACGTGCTTCAACGTGGTGCGCACGAAGGCGCCGCCCTTGCCCGGCTTGACGTGCTGGAACGCGGTGACGGTCCACAGCTGGCCGTCGAGGTTCAGCACCAGGCCGTTCTTGAGGTCGTTGGTCGTGGCCACGGGGTGGGCTCTCCTGTTACGTGTGTTCGGGCGTCAGACGACCACTAGCTCTTTCGTGGTCAGGGTGAGGAGTTCGGGGCCGCCTTCGCGCACCACGAGCGTGTCCTCGATGCGGACACCACCCTTCCCGGCCAGGTACACACCGGGCTCGACGGTGACCGCCATACCGGGCAGAAGTGTACCGTCACCCGCCTTGGACAGCGCCGGAGCCTCGTGGATCTGCAGGCCCACGCCGTGTCCCAGACCGTGCAGGAACTGGTCCCCGTAGCCGGCGCGTTCGATCACCTCGCGCGCCGCGCGGTCCACGTCGGACACCGCCGCGCCCGGCGCCAGCGCGTGCCGGCCCGCCTGCTGGGCCGTCGCGACCAGCTCGTACAGCTCCCGCTGCCAGTCCGCGGCCTGCCCGACGACCAGCGTGCGGGTCATGTCGGAGTGGTAGCCGTCGACCAGCGCGCCGAAGTCCAGCTTCACGAAGTCGCCGGCGTGCACGACCGCGTCGGTGGGCCGGTGGTGCGGGACGGCGGAGTTCGCGCCGGTGGCGACGATCGACTCGAAGCTCGGGCCGGCCGCGCCGTGGTCGAGCATCCGGCTCTCCAGCTCGCGCGCGACCTCCCGCTCGGTGCGGCCGGCGCGCAGGCCGCCGTGCTCGATCAGGCTCGCCAGCGCCCGGTCCGCGGCGGCGCACGCCATGCGCAGCGCCTCGACCTCGGCGTCGTCCTTGACCAGCCGCAGCCCTTCGACCAGGCCGGGCGCGCGGACCAGCTCGACGTCCTCGGCGGCGTCGCCCAGCGCGTCCAGGCCCTCGACGGTGACGTGGTGGCTCTCGAAGCCCGCGCGGCGCACGCCGTCCTTGTGCGCGCGCTGCGCCAGCGCGAGGTCGCACGGCCGGTCGATGACGCGTTCCAGGTCGGGCACCTGCCGCTCGGCCTGGGTCAGGTAGCGGCCGTCGGTGCAGAACACGGTGCCGGCGTCGGACTCGGCGGAGACCAGCAGCGCGGCGTTGGACCCCGTGAACCCGGTGAGGTAGCGGATGTTGAGCAGGTTGGTCACCAGCAGGGCGTCCAGCTCCCGGTCCCGGAGCGTGGCGCGCAGGGCGGCGCGGCGTGTCGCGTGCGGCATACCCGCAGCCTAGAGGCATCGGCGTGGGTTCACAGTGGGCCTAGGGTGGGGTCCATGCGCAGGTGGCTGCCCCGAGGGCTCTGGATGGGATTGCTGCACGGCGGGGTGCAGGTCGGCACGGACGCGGTGGCCGTGCACAGCCCCGGGGCGGCGTCGTCGTTGCGCTACATCGCGCTGGGCCTGGTGGTCGTGGCGGGCGTGCTGTGGGGAGCTCTGGACGCGTGGCGGCAGTTGGAGGGGCCGGGCATGGTCTGGTTCTTCGCCGCTCTGGTGGCCGGGCCGGTCGCGGGCGTGGCCGGGGTCATCGGCAAGTCGCTGGTGGTCGACCAGACCGGCGTGGAGTCGCTGGGTGCGGCGCTGACCGGCGGTGCCGCGTTCACCGCGTTGCTGGTCATGGCGTCGGCCGGGATCGGGCTGGCGCTGGGCGGCGCGTTGCCGCAGCCCGACGGGTCCCGGTCCCGCTAGTCGCGGGCTTTCGCGGTCGCGGCGCGTCAGCGGTTCAGTGCGCCGGCGTGCTCGAAGGCGTCCCACTGCTGCTGCGTGACCGCGGTGATCGGCGACGAGTTCAGCTTCGCGACCTCGTCCGGGCCGACCCGCCACAGCTTGCCGTCCACGAGCAGCCCGGTTTGGCCGTTGGGCGCGCGGACGGCCTTCACGCCGGCCGGGATGCGGGCGACCACGGGCAGTTCGTCGATGATGTCCGGGCGCTGGTCGAGCACGCGGGTGGCCAGGCGGTCGGTCACCGAGCGGCGCTCCACGCGGACCACCTTGCCGTCCACGACCAGGTCCACGGTGTTCTCCGGGGACGGCACGGCGAACCCGTTGAGCACCGAGGCCTGCGCCTTCGTGCGGCAGCCGGGCACGTTGACCAGGTCCAGGCCGAAGTGGCCGATGTCGGTGGGCGCGCCCGCCGCGCCGGTGACGGTGGCGCGCATGACGTCCACGGCCAGCCGGCCGCACGGGTCCTCGGCGGAGATCGGCGCGTGGCCCTCCGGCGTGCGGACCAGGCCGGGGCCCTCCTTCCACGGGCCGGGCACGTGGACCGGCGGTAAGGGCTGGGTGGCGAAGTCGTGGTTCCAGAAGGTCAGCGTGGTGCCCGCGTCGGTGGAGTGGGCGATCATGAAGGCGCGCAGCGCGTCCACGTACGTCCAGTCGGCGCTGAAGGCGTCCACCACGGACCGGGTGCGCGGCTTGCGGGTGTCGGCGACCTTCTCCCAGCCGCCCGCGCCCAGCGCCTCGACCTGGCTCGCGAAGGTCGGGTCCTTGGCGCGCAGCACGAACTGGCCCGCGCCGTTCCACCCGGCGGCCTTGGCGGTGGTGTCGGTGAACAGCAGGTAGAACCAGCCGTCCACGAACAGCGCGGAGGGCTGGCCGCTGCCGTAGTGGTTGTCGCGGATGGTGTCGTTGGCCGGGCCGAGGATCGGGTTGCCGCCCGCGGCGCGCGTCCAGTTGATGCCGTCGGGGCTGGTGGCGACGCCGACCAGGCTGCCGAACGGCACGTCGCCGGGTGCGCCCGTGTAGTACATGTAGTAGGTGCCGCCGACCTTGAGGACGGACGGGTCGCACGCGTGCACGCCGTCCCAGCCGTGGGTGCTGCCGGAGAAGACCGGGAGGCCCGAACTGCCGTCGGGACCGGCGAACCCGCCGTCCGGGGAGGCGCTGTCGGCGTAGAGGACGTCGTCACCGCCGGGTTCGGCGTGGCGGACCTGGCTGCACCACCACATCCGGTACCGGCCGCCCTCCAGCATCACGGAGGGGGCGTAGTTGTACGGGGCCTCGGGACCGGCGGCGACGACGCCGGGGCTCTGCCGGCCGCGGTCGGTGGTGACGGGCTTGACCGGCCGCGGGACCTTGCTCGGGGCGGGCTTCGCCGTCGTGCTCACCGGCGCCGCGGCGGGCGGCGCGGGGTCCGCGACGCCGGGTGCGCAGGCGGTGAGGGTCGCGACGGCGAGGGCGCATCCGAGAAGCCTCGTCGGGCCGGGCATGGTCTCCACTTCCGGTGTCGATCACCGGGAGCGACGTGCGCGGGCCCCGGTTCCGGTCCAGTGTAGAGATCCACTCACTCTTCCGGGTGACTACCGACCGGACGCGACCAACTCCACTTCGAAACCGTCCGTGTTGGCCAGGTAGGCGGCGTGGTGATCGGGACCACCCGCGTACGGGTGCCGGTCCGCGAACATCAGCGCCCAGCCGTGGTCGGGGGCGGCCGCGGCCAGCTCGTCGACCCGTGAGCGGGTCGCGACGTGGAAGGCGAGGTGGTTGAGGCCGGTGCCGAGCCGGTGGTGGCGTTCGAGGGCCGGTGACTCCTCGACCACGACGTAGGTGGGGCCGAGCCGCCAGCTCACGCCGGCCGACCAGCGCTGGTACTCGGTCCAGCCGAGTTCGAGCAGCAACCAGCCGATGCTCGCCTCCGCGCGGGCGAGGTCGGGAACCCACAGCTCGACGTGGTGCAGCGCGCCGTGGGTCATGCCCCCGCCGGCCGCTGCAACTCCGCCGGCCGCAGGGTCGCCGCCCGCCGCCGGAGCAACGCCGGCCTCCTCGCCCGTCACGCCTCGACGGGGCCCAGCTTCGCGGCCAGCCAGCGGATCGCGAGGGCGTAGCCCTGCACGCCCAGGCCCGCGATCACGCCCTCCGCCACCGGCGAGATGTAGCTGTGGTGGCGGAACTCCTCGCGCTTGTGCACGTTCGAGATGTGCACCTCCACCAGCGGCGCGGTGAGCTGGGAGCACGCGTCGCGCACCGCCACCGAGTAGTGCGTCCACGCGGCCGGGTTGAGGACCACCGGGGTCGCGTCGTCCGCGGCCCGGTGGAGCCAGCCGAGCATCTCGCCCTCGAAGTCGGTCTGCCGCACCTCGACCTCGACGCCCAGCTCGCGGCCGGTGTCCTCGCACAGGCGCACCAGGTCGGCGTACGTCGTCCGGCCGTAGACGTCCGGCTCCCGGGTGCCGAGGCGGCCCAGGTTCGGGCCGTTGAGCACGAGGACCTTCACAGCAGCACGCTCCCGCCGGTCTTCGGCTCGTCGGCGACCGCGGAGTACGCGGCGGCGATCAGCGACGGGTCGGGGCCCTCCAGGCGGCCGGGCTTGGCCAGGCCGTCGAGCACGACGAACCGCAGCACGCCGGACCGGTTCTTCTTGTCGACCTTCATCCCCTCCAACAGCTGCGGCAGGGCGTCCGGGTCGTACTTGGTGGGCAGGCCCAGCGCGGTGAGGACGCTGCGGTGCCGGTCGGCGGTCGCGTCGTCCAGGCGGCCGGCGAGGCGGGCCAGTTCGGCGGCGAACACCAGGCCGACGCTGATGGCCGCGCCGTGCCGCCACCGGTAGCGTTCGCGGCGCTCGATGGCGTGGCCGAGGGTGTGGCCGTAGTTGAGGATCTCGCGCAGGTCGGACTCGCGCAGGTCGGTCGACACCACGTCCGCCTTGACCTGGATCTTGCGCCGGACCAGTTCCTCGATGACGTCACCGGTCGGGTCGAGCGCCTTCGCCGGGTCGGCCTCGATGAGGTCGAGGATGGCCGGGTCGGCGATGAACCCGCCCTTGACGACCTCGGCCATGCCCGCGACCAGCTCGTTGCGCGGCAGGGTCTCCAAGGTGGCCAGGTCGACGAACACGGCGTGCGGCTCGTAGAACGTGCCGACGAGGTTCTTGCCCGCGTCGGTGTTGATGCCGGTCTTGCCGCCGATCGCCGCGTCCACCATGCCCAGCAGGGTGGTGGGGACGTTGACCAGCTTCACGCCGCGCATCCAGGTGGAGGCGACGAACCCGGCGAGGTCGGTCACCGCGCCGCCGCCGAGGCCGATGACGACGTCCTGGCGGCCCAGGCCGATCTGGCCGAACACGTTCCAGCAGTAGCCCGCGACGCGCAGGTCCTTGCCGTCCTCGGCGTCGGGCACCTCGACCCGGTGGGCGTCGATGCCCGCCTCCGCCAGCTCGGCGCGGACCGCCTCGGCGGTCTCGCCGAGCGTCGGCGTGTGGACGATCGCCGCCTTGGCCGTGCCGCGCAGGCCCTCCACCAGGTCGCCGAGCAGGCCGCGACCCACCAGCACGTCGTACGGCCGCTCCGCGGCCACGCGGATGCGCACCGGCTCGCCCATCACCACTCCTCTTGTCGGGTCACCATTCGACCACGGTCGCTTCCAGCGCGTTCGCGCCCCACACCCCGGCGAGCACGTCGGCCTGTTCCCGCACCGCCTTCCGGACGGCCCCCTTGACCCGGGCCCACCCGTCGACGCGGAAGATCATCGTCCGCCCGCTCACCTCGTACCGCCACGCCCCCACGACCCGACCGCGCACGACCACGGCGCCGGGGCTGCCCACCGGCCGCCAGACGCGCTTGGCCACGTCCGGCTCGGCGACCAGCCACCGCGGCCCGAGCAGGTAGGGATCGCGCGGGAACAGCAGCAGCCCGGCCGGCGGCTCGGGGGCGTCGGCGGCGAAGAAGTCGGCCAGGCCGGGGTCGGTGGCGGCGGGGTCGGCGAGCGCGAGCAGTCTCCTGCCCTCGACCGTCACCGGCCGCAGGTCGGGCCAGTCGGTCTGCGGCCCGGCCCCCAGCCACTTCTCCACATCCGCCTTGGCGAACGGCCCCACGTACCGCGCGTAGTCGCGCACCAGCGTCGAGTCGCCCTCGTCGTTCGGCCCCGGCCGGCGGAACACCAGCTTCGCCCCACGCGGCTCCAACTCGATGCCCGCCAGCAACGTCCCCAGCCGGAACAGCCCCTCGATGACGTGCTCCACCTCGCACGACGGGCAGTACGGCCGGGCGCGCTCGGGGAGGTGCCGGCTGATCGCGCCGGACAGCTCACCCTTCGTCGCCGTCTCGCCGGGGAACTCGCGGCGCATCAGCTCCACGACGAGATCCACATCGGACAGTTCCGGCGCGGGCATCCCGCCGCACCACGCCCGCAACTGCTTCGGGGTGCGCGGGCGCAGCAGCCGGCGCAGGCCGGGCACGTCGGCCGCCCGGTGCAGGTGCGGCGCGCCCCGCAGGCTGAGCACGCGCACCAAGTCCTCCTCGCCCCACAGCTCCGCCGGTTCCCGCACACCGCCGGGGAACCGGTCGAGGCGGTGGCGGGCGCGCACCGCCAGGGCGGCGGCACCCGTGTTCGGCGGGCTGTCCACCACGCCCAGGGCGAGCACGCCCAGGTCGCCGTCGTGCAGCCCCTGCACCGCGGCGCGGTGCGCGAGGACGCGAGCGGCGGTCACGTCCACCGGGTCAGGTCCGTTCCGCCTTCGCCAGGACGGCGTCGACCACCTGCTCCGGTTCCAGGTGGTCGGTGTCCACCTCGACGGTGGCGACCTCCCGGTACAGCGGCAGCCGGGCGTCCAGCAGCGCCTTGAAGGTGGCGCGCGGGTTCACGCCGGCCAGCAGGGGCCGCGCGGTGGACAGGCCCGTCCGCCGCACGCCTTCGGCCATGCCGACGTTGAGGAACACCACGGTGTGCGCCGCGAGCCGCTCCCGCGTCGCGGCGGACAGCACCGCCCCGCCGCCCAGCGCCAGCACGCCGTCGTGCTCGGCCAACCCCGTGGCGACCGCCTCCTCCTCCAGCGCCCGGAACGCCGGCTCGCCGTCGGTGGTGAAGATGTCGGCGATGGGCTTGCCGGCGGTGGCGACCACGTCGTCGTCGGTGTCCCGGAAGGCCACCCCGAGCCGGGCCGCGAGCAGCTGCCCCACGGTCGTCTTGCCCGCGCCGGGCGGGCCCAGGACGACGAAGCGCGGGCTCACAGCCCCTCCCAGCGGGCCTCCAGGGCCTCCAGGTAGGACGCCACGTTCCGCTTGGTCTCCGCGATCGAGTCGCCGCCGAACTTCTCCAGCGCCGCCTCGGCCAGCACCAGCGCCACGACCGACTCCAGCACCACCCCGGCCCGCGGCACGGCGCACACGTCCGACCGCTGGTGGATCGCCACGGCGGGCTCTCCGGTGCGGACGTCCACAGTGGACAGTGCACGGGGGACGGTGGAGATCGGCTTCATGGCGACGCGCACGCGCAGCGGCTCGCCGTTGGTGATCCCCCCTTCCAGTCCACCCGCCCGGTTCGAGCGGCGCGTCACACCCTTGGGGCCGGTGCCCCGGTCGATCTCGTCGTGCGCCTGGCTGCCCCACCGCTCGGCGGTGGTGAAGCCGTCGCCGATCTCCACGCCCTTCATCGCCTGCACGCCCATCAGCGCGCCCGCGAGCCGGGCGTCGAGCCGGCGGTCCCAGTGCACGTGGGACCCCAGGCCCGGCGGCAGGCCGTAGGCGATCACCTCGATCACGCCGCCGACCGTGTCGCCCGCGTCCTTCACCGCCTCGACCTCGGCCACCATCGCCTCGGTGCCGCGCGGGTCGAACGCCCGCACCGGGCTGGCGTCGATCGCGTCGAGGTCGCCCGGACCCGGCACCGGGGCGTCCTCGGGCGTCTTGGCCTTCCCGATCGACACGACGTGGCTGATGACGTCGACGTCGAACACCTGCTTGAGGAAGTGCCTGGCCACCGTGCCCAACGCGGTCCGCGCGGCGGTCTCGCGGGCACTGGCCCGCTCCAGCACCGGCCGGGCCTCGTCGAACCCGAACTTCTGCATGCCGGGCAGGTCGGCGTGGCCGGGCCGGGGCCGGGTGAGGGCCTCGTTGCGGCCGGTCGGCTTCAACTCGCCCGGGTCGACCGGGTCGGCGGACATCACCTTCTGCCACTTGGGCCACTCGGTGTTGCCGATCCGCACCGCGATCGGCCCGCCCTGGGTGAGGCCGTGGCGGACGCCGCCGAGGACCTCGACCTCGTCGGCCTCGAACCCCATGCGGGGGCTCCGCCCGAACCCGAGCCGTCGGCGCTCCAGTTGGGCGGTCAGGTCGGCAGTGGTGACCTCCACCCCGGCGACCATGCCTTCCAGCACGGCGACCAGGGCCGGTCCGTGGGACTCCCCAGCGGTGATCCAGCGCAGCACGCCGCGAATCCTTTCACAGCGTTAACAGCACCGAGAGCCCTGGTTACCGACGTCGCACCCGAATCTGTCAGGTGCGCGCCGCCGCTACCCGCCGGCCAGTGACACCAGCCACGTCGAGCCGACCAGCCCCGGCCCGTGCGGCGGCCCGTCCCGCGGTCGCCACAGCGCGACCACCAGTGTGATGGCGCTCGCCAGGACCGCACCCACCGGCAGCGCCGCCCACGACACCGACCCGAGCACCGCGCCCAGCGCCCCGGAGAGCTTCACGTCTCCCCCACCCAGGGACGCCGGTGACAGCCGGTGCACCGCCAAGTGCAGCCCGAAGTACGCCAGACAACCACCCAGGGCACGCGCGAGATCCGCCCCGCACACCGCCAGGACACCGCCCACCAGCGGACCGGCGGGCAGGGTCAGCGCGTCGGGCAGGCGTCGGTGCCGGAAGTCCACGACGGACAGCAGCACGCCCAGCCAAGCGACCAGGAACGACACCGGCAGCCACCGGGGCGGCACCCCCGCGGCGGCGGACAGCGCCCACAGACCGGCCGTGGGCAGCGCGCACCACGCCCAGTGCACGGACGCGCCGCGCGGCAGCGAACGCAGCAGACGAGCCCCGAAGGCTCCGACCAGAAGACCCGACAGCGAAGAGATGACCATGGACCCAGCGTGCCGACTGGGCCGTTCGGCGCACAAGGGAAGACGCGGCTGAATGGTCCATTCAGCCGCGCCCGCCGTCGAGGGAGGAGGTCAGCGCCGCCAGGAGAACAGCGCGTCACCCGCGGCGACCGGCCCGTCCGGGGCCTGGTCGAGCAGCGCGTCCGCGCCGGCGTCCAGCGCGACGACCGGGCAGATCGGGGCGAAGCCGGCGGCCTCGACCTCGGCCGGGTCCCAGGTCACGATCGCCTGGCCGGCCCGGACCGACTCACCCTTCACCACGTGCAGGGTGAAGCCCTCGCCCTTGCGCTTCACGGTGTCGATGCCCAGGTGCACGAGCACCGCCGCACCGTCGCCGGTGGCCACGACGAACGCGTGCGGGTGCAGCGTGACGACCGTGCCGTCCACCGGGGACACGACCTCGGCCGCCACCCGGTCGGGCTCCACGGCGATCCCCGGTCCCACCATCGCCTGCGCGAACACCGGGTCCGGCACCTCGGACAGCGGCACGACCCGCCCGCTGACCGGACTGCCCACGCGCACCGTCACAGGAGGTCCTCGATGTCGCTGGCGATGGTGTCGGCCTCGGGGCCCACGACCACCTGGACCACGTTGCCCTGCCGCATGACGCCGTGCGCGCCGAGCTTCTTCAGCGCCGCCTCGTCGACGACCGAACCGTCCTCCAGCTCGCAGCGCAGCCGCGTGATGCACGGCTCGATCTCGATGATGTTGTCCGCCCCACCGAGCGCGGCGAGGATCCCAGCCGCCTTGTCGTCCGCCACTTCGCAGTCCTCTCTCGACACACCTGTGGTGAGGGTGCCACCGCTCGGCCACGGTCGCGTAACGGCGGTTGACACCCGCTTGGCGCGCGGAGCATCCTCCCCGCACCAACTGGTCTAGACCGGAAAGTACCAATCCCGGTCTGCGAGCGCGAGCACGGGGAGGTGTCATGAACCGCGACGAGATCGTGGACGGGCCGAAGCCCAAGCACGCCCAGCTCCGCGACATCCTGCGGCGCATGGCCGAGCAGGAGCTGCCACCCGGCTCCGCCATCCCGTCCGAGCGCGACCTCGCCGAGCGGTACCGGGTCTCCCGGATCACGGTGCGCGCCGCGGTCGGCCAGCTCGTCGCCGAGGGCCTCCTGACCAGGGCGAAGGGGCGGGGCACGTTCACCGCCCGCCGCCGGATGGACGCCCAGCTCTACCTGGAGTCGTTCACCGACGACATGCGCAGGCGCGGGCTCACCCCCGCGACCGAGGTGCTGGCGTGCGCCGAGGAGGTCCCGCCGCCGTCGGCGGCCACCGCGCTCGGCCTGCCCCCGCACGAGCCCGCGAGCCACGTGGTCCGGCTGCGCCGGGCCGACGGGGTGCCGCTGGCCGTGGAGCGCGGCTGGTACAGCCGGCGGGTCGTCCCCGACCTGCACCGGCACGACCTGACCGGCTCCCTCTACACGCTGCTCGCCGACACCTACGGCGTCCAGCTCGACCACGCCGGGCAGACGGTCTGGGCCGAAGGCGCAGACCCGGAGACCGCGAGGCTGCTGGGTGTCCGAACCGGCAGTCCGCTGCTGGTCTTCCGCCGGGTCACCAGCTCCGCTGGGCGCCCCGTGGAGGACATGACGTCCTGGTACCGGGGCGATCTCTACCAGGTGACCATGCAACTGGACCGGACCGTCCCGGAATCCGGCCCTTTCTCCGCCAAGGGAGGTAACCCATGAGCGCCAGCGCCCCTCAGGCGACCGGCGGCCGTGAGATCAAGGGACTCGCAGGTCTCCAGCGGTTCGGTCGCAGCCTCATGCTGCCGATCGCCGTCCTGCCCGCCGCAGGCTTGCTGCTGCGGCTGGGCCAGGACGACCTGCTCGGCAAGGACGGGCTGGGCTGGAACCAGGTCGCCGCCGTCATCGGCAACGCGGGCGACGCGCTGTTCACCAACCTGCCGCTGCTGTTCGCGGTCGGCATCGCGGTCGGCTTCGCCCGGCGCGGCGACGGCTCCACCGGTCTGGCCGCCGTGGTCGGCTACGTGGTGCTGACGGGCGTGTTCAAGGCGATGTCGCCGCTGGTCCTGGAGCAGCCGACGGACCCGACCGCCAAACCCGCGGTGATCAACTACGGCGTGCTCGGCGGCATCATCGTCGGTCTGCTGACCGCGGTGCTGTGGCAGCGGTACCACCGCATCAAGCTGCCCGCCTACCTGGCGTTCTTCGGCGGGCGGCGGTTCGTGCCGATCGTCGTCGCGGGCGTCATGGTGGTCCTCGGCGTGCTGATGGGCCTGATCTACCCGTGGTTCAACGAGGGCCTGAAGGCCGTCGGTGAGGCCGTCACGGGCAGCACCGTCATCGGCGCGGGCATCTACGGCTTCGTCAACCGCCTGCTGATCCCGCTGGGCCTGCACCACATCGTCAACAACATCGTGTGGTTCCAGTTCGGCGAGTACGAGGGCAAGACCGGCGACATCCCGCGCTTCCTGGCGGGCGACCCGACCGCGGGCACGTTCCAGACCGGTTTCTTCCCGATCTTCATGTTCGCCCTCCCGGCGGCGGCGCTGGCCATCATCCACACGGCCCGCCCGGCGCAGAAGAAGCTCATCGCGGGCATCATGGGCTCGGCGGCGCTGACCGCGTTCATCACCGGCGTCACCGAGCCGCTGGAGTTCGCGTTCATGTTCGTGGCGTGGCCGCTGTACGTGATCCACGCGTTCCTGACCGGCACGTCGCTGGCGATCAGCAACGCCCTGGGCATCCACGACGGCTTCAGCTTCTCCGCCGGCGTCATCGACTACGCGCTCAACTTCGGCATCGCGCAGAAGCCGCTGCTGATCATCCTGCTCGGTCTGATCTACGCGGTGATCTACTACTTCCTGTTCCGGTTCGTCATCGCCAAGTGGAACCTGCGCACGCCGGGCCGCGACGAGGACGAGGACCCGGAAGCCGACCCGAGCGTCGTGGAGACGGCCGGCGGCGACAACAAGGACGGCAAGTCCGGCGCGGCAGCGTCCTGACCTGCACATCCGAGAACGACGAAAGGACGGATCATGCCTGAGCGACGGGTCACCGTGGCGAGCAAGGTGGGCCTGCACGCCCGCCCGGCGGCGGTGCTGGCGAAGGCGGCGGCCGGTCAGCCGGTGAAGGTCACCATCCGCAAGGACGACGGCCAACCGGTCGAGGCGGCCAGCGTGCTGGGCCTCATGACCCTCGGGGCGATGCACGGCGACGAGGTCGTGCTCGCCGCCGACGGCGAAGGCGCGGACGCGGCGCTGGAAGCCATCGCGTCCCTCATCGCGACCGACCTCGACGAGGCCTGATCCACTCCGGGAGGCCCTGCCCGCACCCTCGACGCGGGCAGGGCCTTCCGGCGTGTCAGTCGCCCAGCGGCAGCGGGAGGACGTTGTCGGTCGCCGCGCGCAGGGCTGTGCGCATGGCCTCGCGGGGAGCGGGTTGGCCGGTGAACTGCACCGACTGGCCGAAGGCCTGGTGCATCAACATGTCCAAGCCGGTCGCCAGAGCACGGCCGCGCTTCTCCACCGCGTAGGCCAACGGCGTCGGCCACGGGTGGTAGATGACGTCCAGCACGCACGGCGATTCGGCCAGTTCCGCCGCGATCGGCTCGGTGGCCGCCGGCGGGACCGTGCTCACCAGGACGTCCGACGAGGCCGCCAGACCGGCGAAGTCCGCCTCGTCCCACGGGACCAAGGTCAACGACACACCGGCACGAGCGGCGCACGCCGAAGCCTCATCGGCCCGGCTCACCGAGCGCACGACCAACGACACGTCCCGCACGCCCACGGACGCCAGAGCCACCAGAGCGGCCGTGGCGGTGCCGCCGGCGCCCAAGAGCACGCCTCGCGAGCCGGACGTGAAGCCGCACGCCGCACGTAGAGCGCCCAACACGCCGTCCACGTCCGTGTTGTCGGCGTGCCAGCCCTCAGCCGTGGGCACCAACGTGTTCGCCGCCCCCACCGCGGCGGCGCGCGACGAGACCGAGGACGCCACAGCCAGGGCGGCGCGCTTGCCGGGCATGGTGACCGACAAGCCCACCCACGACGAGTCCAAGCCCCTGACCAGGGCCTCCACGCCGTCCTCCGCGCACTCGACGCGCCCGTAGGACCAGTCCGACAACCCCAGGGCCGCGAAGGCCGCGTTGTGCAGCACGGGGGACAGCGAGTGCGACACCGGTGAACCGATCACCGCGGCGTGACGTGCGGCCACGGTCAGAAAACACCCTCCGCGCGCGCCTTGGCGACCAGGCGGTTGTGCTCGTCGATGTCGTCCGAGAAGCAGGACGTGCCGTCCTTCTGGCACTTCACGAAGTACATGAACGAACCGGGCTCGGGCGTGATGGCCGCGGTGATGGCCTCGCGGCTCACCGAGCCGATCGGGGTCGGGGTCAGGCCCTTGACGCTGTAGGTGTTGTACGGGCCCGAGCGCTCGCGGTCCTCGTCGCTGGTGGTGACGATCGGGCGTTCGAGCTTGTAGTTGACCGTCGAGTCGAATTCGAGGCGGTGGTTGTCCGCCAGGCGCTTGTAGATGACCTGGGAGATCTTGCCGAAGTCCTTCTCCAGGCCTTCCTTCTCCACCAGCGACGCGATGACCAGCACCTCGTACGGGCGGAACCCGGTCTTCGTCGTGCCGCCCGGGATGCCGTAGCCCTGGAGCCTGGTGTTGGACGTCTCGATGACGCTCTTGAGCAGCTCCACCGCCGACGCGCCCGGCTTCAGGTGGTAAAGGCCCCGGGTGATCAGGCCCTCCAGGCGGTGCTCCCTGGGCGCCTTGGTCACGTCCGGCACGGCCCAGTCGGGCACGCCCAGGGCCACCGGGTCGGCGTTCTCCGCCGCGTCCCGCAGCTCCTGCGGGGTGACGCACTTCTTCACGCCGTCCAGCTCGGCGCAGGAGGCCTCCGAGAGCATCGTCAGGATGCCCTTGGTGACCTTGCCGTCCGGGCCGGTGATGTCGTGCAGGACGTTGCCGCCCTTGACCTCCAGCGGCACGACCTTGGCCTTCGGGTCGACCATCCGCTCGACCGCGGCCTTGCCCGACATCTTCGTCTTCATCAGGTAGAAGCCGGGCTGGATGGCGGTGACCCGCGAGTCGCCCTCCCCCGCCTCGGTGAACGCCCGCGCGCTGGCCACGACGCCCTGCTCCTTGAGCGAGGTGGCGATCGTGGTCACCAGGTCGCCGTCCTTGACCTCGACCACGACGTCACCCTCGCCGGCGCCTTCGAAGTCCTCGTAGGAGCCGATGCCGCGCAGCTGCTGGTACCCGTAGTACGCGCCGGCGCCACCTCCCACCAGCACCAGCGCCACCACGAGCCACAGCACGGTCTTCTTCCGGCGCGCCTTGGCCCGACGGGCGGCGGCCGCGGCCTTGCCGCGCTGCTTGTCCTGCTCGCGGTGCTGCACGTCAGGTTCGCTGAACAACCCGAGGTCGTCGCTCACGTGCGGTCCTTCGGTCCGGGGGCCTGCTCCTCGTCCGCGGAGCGGGCCACATGTCGCGCCCGCGCGTCCAGCCAGGACTGGAGGATCTCGACGGCGGCTGCCTGGTCCACGACGGCGCGTTGCTTCTTGCCCTTCACCCCGCGCTCGGCGAGCACGCGGGCGGCCGTGACGGTGGTGAGCCGTTCGTCGTGCAGCCGCACCGGAACCGGGGCGACGCGCTCGGCCAACGCCGCAGCGTACGCCGCCGCCGCCTCCGCCGCCGGCCCGTGTCGCCCGGCCAGGGTTCGGGGCAGTCCGACCACGACCTCGACGACGTCGTGCTCGGTGACGAGCCCGGCCAGGTCCACCAGGTCCCGACCGGTCTTCTCGTCACGCGACAGGGTAACCAGCGGGGTCGCGAGGAAAGCCCCGGGGTCGCTGACGGCGACGCCCACCCGCACCGCTCCGACGTCGACGCCCAGCCTCCGGCCGAGGCCGGGGTCGTCGACGCCGGGACGGTCAGTGCTGCTCAACGGCGCGGTCCACCTCGGCGCGCAGGGCGGCGAGGGCCTCGCCGACCCCGGCGGGGTTGGTGCCGCCGCCCTGGGCCAGGTCCGGCTTGCCGCCGCCGCGACCGCCCACGGCCGGGGCGAACGCGGGCACCAGCTTGCCGGCGGCCAGCCCGAGGTCGCGGGCGGCGGCCGTGGTGGCCACCACGAAGCTCACCTTGTCGCCGTCGGGGGCGAACAGGCCGACCACGCCGGGCCGGTCGCCGAGCCGGTTGCGCACCTCGCCGGCCAGGGTCCGCACGTCGGCGGCGGCCGTGCCCTCGGGCAGGGCCAGCGCCACCAGGGCGACGCCGCGCACGTCCAGGGCCTGCTCGGCCAGGGACCCGGCGGAGGACATCAGCTGGGCCGCGCGGACCCGCTCCAGCTCCTTCTCGGCGTTGCGCAGCCGCTCCACCAGGGCCTCGACCCGGGCCGGGACCTCGGCGTCGGGCACCTTGAGCATGGCGGCGACGTTCTGCACCAGGGCCCGCTCCTGGGCCAGGTACTTGAACGCCTCGATGCCGACGTAGGCCTCCAGGCGGCGCACGCCCGAACCCACCGACGACTCGCCGATCACGGTGATCGGGCCGATCTGCGACGAGTGCTCCACGTGGGTGCCACCGCACAGCTCGCGCGACCACGGGCCGCCGATCTCGACCACGCGCACGGTGTCGTCGTAGGTCTCGCCGAACAGGGCGACCGCGCCCATCTCCTGGGCGCCGCCCATGTCGGTGTAGACCACGCGCACCGGCAGGTCCTTGCGGACGGCCAGGTTGGAGACCTCTTCGATCTCGCTGCGCGTCTCGTCGGAAAGACCACCCGTCCAGGCGAAGTCCAACCGCAGGTAGCCGGGCTTGTTGTACGAACCGCTCTGCAGCGCCGACGGGCCGAGCACCTGGCGCAGGGCGGCGTGCACGACGTGCGTGCCCGAGTGGCCCTGGCGGGCGCCCACGCGCCACTCCGGGTCCACGCGGGCCTCGACGTGCTCGCCCTCGGCGATCTCGCCGGAGACCACGCGCACCTGGTGCACCCACAGCTTGCGGGCCACCTTCTGGACGTCCACGACCTCCAGCTCGGCGTTGCCGGAGACGATCACGCCGGCGTCGCTCTCCTGGCCGCCGGACTCGGCGTAGAGCGGGGTGCGGTCCAGGACGACCTCGACGATGTCGCCCTCGCGAGCGGAGCGGACCCGCTTGCCCTCGCTGATGATGCCGCGCAGCGTGGCCTCGGAGGCCAGCTCGGAGTACCCGGTGAACTCGGTGGCCCCCAGCTCCAGCAGCTCCCGGTACACGGTCTGGTCACCGTGGCCGGTCTTCTTGCCGGCGGCGTCGGCCTTGGCGCGGGCGCGCTGCTCGGCCATCAGCTTGCGGAACCCGTCCTCGTCCACGGTCAGGCCCGCTTCCGAGGCCATCTCCAGGGTGAGGTCGATCGGGAACCCGTAGGTGTCGTGCAGCTGGAACGCCTTGTCACCCGGCAGGGTGGCGCGGCCGTCGGCCTTGACCTCGGCGGCGGCGTTGTCGAAGATCCGCGACCCGGCCTCCAGCGTGCGCAGGAACGTGTCCTCCTCGGCCTTGAGCACCTGGGCGATCCGCGGGAACCCGCTGACCAGGTCCGGGTAGGCCGGGCCCATGGCGTCCCGCACGACCTCGGCGAACTGCACCAGCACCGGCTCGGTCACGCCCAGCAGGCGGGCCGAGCGGACGATGCGGCGCAGCAGGCGGCGCAGCACGTACCCGCGGGCCTCGTTACCGGGGGTGACACCGTCGCCGACGATGAGGACACCCGACCGGGCGTGGTCGGCGATGACCCGGAACCGGACGTCGTCGACCGGGTTGTCGCCGTACTTGCGGCCCGACAGCTCCTCGGCCTTGGCGATCACCGGGCGGACCAGGTCGGTCTCGTAGACGTTGTCCACGCCCTGGAGCAGCACGGCCACGCGCTCGACGCCCATGCCGGTGTCGATGTTCTTGTTCGGCAGCGAGCCGATCGGCTTGTGGCCCAGCTTGGGGCTCAGCTCGCCGCGCTCGTCCTGCATGAAGACCAGGTTCCAGATCTCCAGGTACCGGTCCTCGTCGACGACCGGGCCGCCCTCCTTGCCGTAGGCGGGGCCGCGGTCGTAGTAGATCTCCGAGCAGGGACCGCCGGGGCCGGGCACGCCCATGTCCCAGTAGTTGTCCTTGCCGTCACGGCGCTGGATGCGCTCGGTGGGCAGGCCGGCGACCTTCTGCCACAGCTGCTGGGCCTCGTCGTCGTCCTCGTAGACGGTCACCCAGATGCGCTCGGGGTCGAACCCGTAGCCGCCCTTGTCCTGGGGGTTGGTGACCAGCTCCCAGGCCAGGCGGATGGCGTCTTCCTTGAAGTAGTCGCCGAAGGAGAAGTTGCCCGCCATCTGGAAGAACGTGTTGTGGCGGGTGGTCTTGCCGACCTCGTCGATGTCGGGCGTGCGCACGCACTTCTGGATGCTGGTGGCGCGCTTGAACGGCGGCGGGGCCTCGCCCAGGAAGTAGGGCTTGAACGGCACCATGCCGGCATTGACGAACAACAGGTTCGGGTCGTCCAGGATGAGCGAGGCGCTCGGGACGACCGTGTGGCCGGCGTTCTCGAAGTGCTCGCGGAAGCGCTTGATGATCTCGTGGGTCTGCACGGGTTGTCCTTGGGTCTACGAGTGGGGGTCAGGGCACGGCGAGGCGAACGACCTCAGCGGTCGTTCGCCCTGCGCGCTCGCCGACCCGGCGTGAAGCCCGTCTGGCGTTCCACGGTGTCCTGCAACTCCTGCTCGCGCTCGGTCATCCCCGCGCGGACCTCCGCGCCGAACGACCCGATGGCGCCGGCCAGCTCCCGCAGGCCCTCGCCGACGTTGGCCCCGATGCCCGCCGGGGTGGCGGCGTGCGCGGCCTGCCCCGCCTTGCGGGTGGCGACCACGCCCGCGGCGATGCCCAGCCCGAACCAGAACAGGCGCCTCATCGCCGACCCCGGCGCGAGTGCTTCTTGGGCTCCTGGGCGGCCTTGCGGCGCGCCTTGATGGCCTTGCTGACGCCGTAGGACAGGGCCGCGGCCTTCACCAGCGGACCGCCCAGGGTGGCGGTGAACAGCGAGGTCAGCGCGGAGACGTTGCCGGTGACCGCGCGCGCGTTGGCGGTGATGCCGTCCACCCGCTCCAGCTGGGTGTTCACGTGCGTGATCGTGGTGTTCGCGCCGCTGAAGATCGGGTCGCTGTTCTGGTGCGCCTTGCGGATGGCGATGGTGGCCTCGTCCAGCGTGCGGCCCAGCTTGATCAACGGGATGGCCAGCAGGATCACCAGCAGCACGAACGCGCCGGCGGCGACCAGCGCGGCGATCTGCCCTGGCGACACGAGTCCTCCTGAAAGGCGAGCTGGGAGCGTGGTGCACAGAGATTACCGTGCGTCCCCCGAATGACCTCTGGTGGATCTCGCTTGGCCGGTCCCACGTGACGGGATCAGGCATGAGGACTACTCAAATGACCGATGACTCGACGGGTTTCGTTGTCGTAGCGTGATCTTCCGTCCGACCCCCCACACGAGGAGGAACCGGCATGGAGAACGAGACCCCCCAGGCCAGCGGTCTGCTGCTCAGCGCCGAGTCGCTGACCAGCGCGGTCGACCGCAACAAGGCCAACGGCGCCCTGGACGACACCGACGGCAACGACTGAGTGACCGTCCCTACCCTGGCTGACCTCGTCGCACCGATCGGGGTCAGCCAGTTTTTCGACGCGGTGCAGGGCCGGACCCACCAGCGGTTCACCGGCCGGGCGGGGCGGTTCGCCGAGCTGCTGCCGTGGTCGGAGGTCAACCGGGTGCTGCGGCAGCACCGGCTGGAGTTCCCCCGGCTGCGGCTCGCGCAGGGCGGCGAGGTCGTCCCGACGCACTCCTACGCCGAGACCGTCGAGACCCGGCGCACGGGACCGGTGTCCCGGCTGCTGCCCGCCGCGTTCGCCGAGAAGATGCGCGGCGGCGCGACGCTGGTGCTCGACTCGGTCCACGAGATGTTCGGGCCCGTCGGCGACCTGGCCGCCCAGTTGGAGCACGAACTGCGGGAACGGGTCCAGGTCAACCTCTACGCGGGGTGGGGCGTCACGCACGGCTTCGACGTGCACTGGGACGACCACGACGCGCTCATCATCCAGATCTCGGGCCGCAAGCGGTGGCGCGTGCACGGCGTGACCCGGCCCGCGCCGCTCCAGCGGGACGTGGTGCTGCCCGAGCGGCCGACCGGCGAGCCGGTCGACGACTTCATGCTGGAGGACGGGGACGTCCTCTACGTGCCGCGCGGGCACTGGCACGACGTGTCCGCCGTCGGCGAGGAGTCGCTGCACCTGACCATCGGGTTCAACCGGGCGACCGGCGTGGACCTGGTCGCGTGGCTGGCCGACCAGCTGCGCGCCGAGGAGGTGTTCCGCACCGACCTGCCCCGGTTCGGCACGCCCGAGCAGAAGGCCGAACGGGCCCGTGAGTTGCGGGAACGCGTAGCCGCGTTGCTGGACGACGACGTGGTGGCGCGGTTCCTGGACGACCGCGACGCGCAGGCCCCGGCGATCTCGCACGTGGGCCTGCCGTGGACGGCGACCGCGGACCTCCTCCCACCGGGTGACGAGTCCGAGGTGCGGCTGCTGACCCCGCGTGCTGTGCTTGACCTGGGACGGGACACCGTTTCACTGGCCGCGGCGGGCAAGCGGCTGGTGTTCGCGAAGGCCGCCGCCCCGGTGTTGCGGGTCCTGGTCGGCGCCGCTCGGCACCCGATCAAGGAGCTGGTCGAGGCGGGCGCTCCGACCCTCGACCGGGCCACCGTCCGGGCACTGCTCGGAGAGTTGGTCACACAAGGGGTGCTCGCTCCGGAGTGATCCGTTAGGCTTAGGTATGCCTAACATAAGTTCCGACGGGTTGCCGGGTTGCGCGGTCCTCACGCGCCAGCTCGGCGGGAACCCGGCCGGGACGGCGACGCTCATGACGTCGTGGCTGCTCATCGAGCAGCCCGGCCCGTGGCCCGCCGACGCGTTGGAGCAGACCCTGGCCTCGGTGTTCGGGCCGGGGCGGCTGGACGGGCCGCGAGCCGCCGGACTGCGCCCGCTGCTGATCCGCCGTCCCGGCCGCCACCAGCGCGACCCCGACGCGCCGCACACCGTCTACGTGGGCAGCGGCGTGCCGGGCAACCGGTGGCTGGAGAAGATCGAGGTCGCCGACCTGGCCGACCTCGCGTCGCTGGACGTGGCCGCCGTCGCGGCGGGCGTCCCCGGCCACGGCGAGCGCGTCGACGGCCCCCTGTTCCTGGTCTGCACGCACGGCACCAAGGACATGTGCTGCGCGGTGCTGGGCCGGCCGCTGGCGGCCGTGCTGGGCGAGAACCACCCCGGTCGGGCGTGGGAGGTCAGCCACGTCGGCGGCGACCGGTGGGCGGGCAACCTGCTGGTGGTGCCGGACGGTTTCCTGCACGGCCAGCTCGACCCCGGCGAGGCGGCCCTGGTGGCGAAGTCCGCGCTGGTCGGGCAGGTCGTGGCGGAGCAGCTGCGGGGCCGGACGTCCGCGCCGAGCCCGTGGTCGCAGTACGCCGAGATCGCGGTCCGCAAGACGTTCGGGCTGCGCGGCGTGGACTCGGTGCTCGCGGTGGACGAACGCCCGGTCGAGGGCGGTGACGTGCGCGTGGTGACCGTGCAGGGCCTGGACAACCAGTACGAGGTGACCGTGGCGCGCTCGGTGGCCACGGCGTCGGGCGCGAGCCGCTGTTCGGGTGTGATCGCCCCGCCCGCCTACACGACGAGGTCGATCGAGACGCTGGTGCGCGTGGGCGACCGCCGGCTCCGGATCGGGAGGGCCGTCCCGTCCGGCATCCCCGACCGGACGGGACGGGGGTCCCTCACCGGCGGGCGAGCGTGAGGTACCCGAAGCCCAGCACGCCGCGGTAGCCCTTGATCCAGAGGTCGCGGTGGTCGTCGACGATCTTCTGGACGGCGGCGGCCTCGGGGTGGTCGGGGTTGTCCAGCAGCCACAGCTCGCGGGCGGCGCACCAGCGGGACTCGAAGCTGTCCCACTCGTCCTGGCCGGCCGTGGTCAGCCGCAGCACGCGGTAGCCCGACTCCAGGGCCAGGTCCACCAGCTCCTCGAAGGTGCCCAGCGCGTCGCCCTGGAACGCCTCGCGGATGGTGTCCGACGGTTCCCGCTCCCAGTAGCCGTCGCCCAGCAGCAGGCGCCCGCCGGGACGGATCCTGGTCCGCATCGCCTCCAGCACCGCGCGCGCGTCACCCCAGGCGTGGGAGGCGCCGATGGAGATCGCCACGTCCGCGACCGGCCCGTCCCAGGTGGTCACGTCGCCCAGCTCCAGCCGGACCCGGTCGGCGATGCCGCGCGCCCGCGCGTTGGCCGTGCCGCGCGCGATGGCGTAGTCGTCGCCGTCCACCCCGACGCCGGTCGCCCCCGGCGCGTGCTCCACCGCCCGGAGCAGCAGTTCGGCCCAGCCGCACCCGTAGTCCACCACCGTCTTGCCCTGGAGGTCGCCGAGGCCGGCGATCAGCTCGTAGGACTTGGCGTCCGAGAGCGGTGAGTTGAAGTCGAGGAGAGCGTGCCCGTTGGGCGGTGGAGCATCAGTCACGGCGCAACCGTCGCAGATGCGGCCGTGATCGTCATCAGGTTTTCTGCTCGTCCCCGCGCACGACCTTGCGCAGCTTGGGCAGGCGTTCGGCGATGTAGCGCTCCGCGCCCCGGCCGGTGGGCGCGTAGTAGTCGCGGCCGACCAGGTCGTCCGGCGGGTACTGCTGGGTCAGCACGCCCTCGGGGACGTCGTGCGGGTACCGGTAGCCCTGGGCGTTGCCGAGCTTGGCCGCGCCCGCGTAGTGGCCGTCGCGCAGGTGCGGCGGGACCTGGCCGATCAGGCCCTTGCGCACGTCGGACATGGCCTCGCCGATCGCGACCGTGACCGCGTTGGACTTGGGCGCGGTGGCGAGGTGGACGGTGGCCTGCGCGAGGTTGAGGGCGCATTCGGGCAGGCCGATGAGCTGGACGGCCTGGGCGGCGGCCACCGCGGTCTGCAACGCCGTCGGGTCGGCCATGCCCACGTCCTCGCTGGCGTGGATGACCAGCCGGCGGGCGATGAACCGCGGGTCCTCCCCCGCCTCGATCATCCGGGCCAGGTAGTGCAGGGCCGCGTCCACGTCCGAGCCCCGGATCGACTTGATGAACGCGCTGGTCACGTCGTAGTGCTGGTCGCCCTGGCGGTCGTAGCGCACGGCCGCCTTGTCCACCGTCGCCTCCAGGGTGGCCAGGTCCAACACGCCGTCGGTGACCGCGTCCGCCGCCGCTTCGAGGGCGGTCAGGGCGCGGCGGGCGTCGCCGCCGGCCAGTCGGACCAGGTGGTCCTCGGCGTCGGGGGCGATGGTGATGGCCCCGTTGAGGCCGCGTTCGTCCTCGGTGGCGCGGCGGACCAGCGCGCGGACGTCGTCGTCGCCCAGGGGGCGCAGCTGGAGCACCAGCGAGCGGGACAACAGGGGTGAGACGACCGAGAAGAACGGGTTCTCGGTGGTCGCGGCGACCAGGAGCACGATCCGGTCCTCCACCGCGCCGAGCAGGGCGTCCTGCTGGGTCTTGGAGAACCGGTGGACTTCGTCGATGAACAGGACGGTGGACTCGCCGGAGCGCACCAGGCGGCGGCGGGCTTCGTCGATGACGGCCCGGACCTCCTTCACACCCGCCGACAGGGCGCTCAGCGCGGCGAACCGGCGGCCGGTGGCCTGGGAGACGAGCGTGGCGAGGGTGGTCTTGCCGGTGCCGGGCGGGCCGTAGAGCATCACCGACGCCGGGGACGAGCCCTCCACCAGCCGGCGCAGCGGCGCGCCGGGGCCGAGCAGGTGGCCCTGGCCGACGACCTCGTCCAGCGTGCGGGGGCGCATCCGCACCGCGAGCGGGGCGTTGGCGGCGATGCGCTGCGCCTTCTCCTCGTCGGTGGCGCCGAACAAGCCCTCGTCGAACAGCCCTTCGTTCACATGTTCGACTGTAGCTCCCCCGTGCACAGCCGCTGTCCGAGCGTGCAACGGGGGTACCCGGCGGGGTGGCGGCCGGGCCAGGGTCGGTGCCATGAGCAGGCTGAGTCCCGAGCAGATCGCCCGGCACGCCCACGACGCCGGGTTCCGCGGTGAGGACCTGACGATCGCGGTGGCGGTGGCGCTGGCCGAGTCCGGCGGCGACCCCCGCGCGCACAACGACGTGCCGCCCGACGACTCCTACGGGCTGTGGCAGATCAACATGCTCGGCTCGCTCGGACCCGCGCGGCGGCGCGAGTTCGGGCTGGAGTCCGACCGGGAGCTGTTCGACCCCGCGGAGAACGCGAAGGCGGCGAACCGGATCTCCGGCGACGGCCGGTCGTGGACGCCCTGGTCCACCTACACCAACGGCGCGTACCGGCGGTACCTGGACGAGGCGCGGCGGGGCGTGAAGGCGTTGCGCGACAACGGCTCCCGCGGCGGTTCAGGCGGTTCAGGCGGGTCCGGCGGGTCCGGCGGTCGTGGCGGGTCGGGCGGTCGTGGCGGGTCGGGCGGTCGTGGCGGGTCGGGCGGGTTCTCCGTGGACCTCGACGTGCTGCGGGACTTCACCCGGCGCACCCGCGGCACCGCCGACGACCTCACCGCGCTGGGCCGCGGGCACGTGCGCGACGTCCGGGAGATCGCCGAGGACAGCTTCGGCCGCGTCGGCAGGCAGTCCGGGTTCGCCGAGGCCCTGGACGGGTTCGCCGCCGCCCTGCGCAAGCAGGTCAAGGCGGTCGCGCACAACACCGACCGGCTCGCCGACTCCGCCGCCCGCGCCGCCCGGTCCTACCGGGACCAGGACGACGACACCGCCCGCTCCCTGAAGGACTGACCACTGTGGACACCCGCGCGATGGCGAGGCACTTCGCCGAGAGCATGATCGGTCACCGCAACGCTTTGGCGGGCAAGACCGAGGACGCCGTCAAGGCCCAGTACGCGCTCAACCGCACCGCCGAAGCCCTCACCGACGGCCACGAGGACCACCGCAAGGCCTCCCGGACCGTCCTGGACAACTGGAGGGGCGACCAGTCCGAGGGCTTCGAGAAGCGCTCGAACCGGCTCGGCCGCCAACTCCGGGTCACCGCCGACGCCGCCCGGGACGCGGAGAAGGTCGTCGCCGGCGTCAGCGCCACCCTCACCACCAACCACACGCGGGCGCGCCAGGCCGTCGAGGAGTACCTGGACCGGGCCGTGCGCGTCCTCGACGCCGGCGTGGCGGTGGGGACGCGCGCCGCCCTGCTCAAGGCGGTCGCCGCGGCGGCCGACCTCGAACCCCGCTACACCAAGGAGACCGCCGCCGCCCTCCGCACCGCCCGCGACGAGCTGGAAGACGCCGCGCGCAGGCTCAGGGCGCTGGAGCGCGAGGTCGAGCACGACGGCGTCGCCGACGCCCGGCCGGAGCGCACCCGCGGCCGGACCAGGCCGTCCCAGGCCCGCGAACGGGGGCGGGCGCGGACCATCCTCGCCAAAGCGCGCAAGGAGATCGGCACGCGGGAGAACCCGCCGGGCAGCAACCGCAACCCGTACGGCCCGACGGCGGCGTGGTGCTCGTCGTTCGCCACGGCCATGTGGCGCAAAGCGGGCGTGGACATCCCGCTGCTGCCGTTCACCGGTGACGTCTTCCGGTGGGGCCGGCGCAACGGCAAGGCGTACACGAACCTCAAGCACGTCCGCCCCGGTGACGTGCTGCTGTTCGGCAGCGGGCCGCAGAGCCCGGCCACCAGCACGCACATCGGCATCGTCGAGAAGGTCGAGGGCGGCACCGTGACCCTCATCGAGGGCAACTCGGGCGACGCCGTCCGCCGCAACACCCACAGCCTCGGCTCGGGCAAGTTCTACGGAGGGGTGCACCCGTGATCAGCGCACACGCCCACGACCCGGACCGCGGGGTCGCGGTGGAGGTCGGCCCCGGCGGCTGCCTGCTCGACCTGACCCTGGACGGCCGCGCGCTGCGCCGGGGCGCCGACCTGGCCCGCACCATCCTCACCCTGGTCAACACCGCCACCGCGCGGGCCGACGCCCGCGCCGCCCACGCCCTGGGCGACCTGGGCGAGCTGGGCCTGGGCACGAGCGGGTCGGCCGAGGTCGAGGACACCACCCCGACGACGTGGAGGGTCTGATGGGCCTGGGAGCACGGCTGGACGACATCCGCGGCGAGGCGTCCGGCGACGGCGTGTCGGTGACCGTGGACCTGCACGGCAAGCTCGTCGGCCTGGAGTTCGACCGGTCGGCGCTCACCCTGCGGCCGGACGACCTCGCGCGCGCCGTGCGGCGGCTGGCCGAGGCCGCGACCGAGGACGCCTTGGCGCAGGGCACGGCGGTTGTGGCCGAGGTCGCGCCGGCGTGGTGGTCGGACGGTCAGCGGACCTCGTCCAGCAACGCGGTCAGGTGACGCACCAGCGCCGCGCCGTCGGCCGGGACGATGCGCACCCACGGTTCGCCGGCGACGTCCTCAGGTGCCATCGCGTACCGGCCGGCGGTGGTGTCGGTCCAGCTCAGCACGGGTGTCCGGCCGCCGGGGCCGGTGGCGGCGAGCTGGCCCGCCGCGCCCCGGCCGGACTCCAGCAGCGTGGTCAGCGCCCGGGTCGCGCGCCCGGTGACGCCCGCTTGGGCCAGCGCGCGTTCCAGCGCCGCGTAGCCGCCGGTGGCGTAGGCGTCGACGGCCGCCGAGAACGCGCCGCGGGGCAGCCGGACCTGGTCGCCGGGTCCGGGCTGGGCGTCGCCGACGACCTTCGCCACGGCCGGGACCAGGTCGGTGATGGGTTCCAGCGCTACCTCGCGGTCGTTGAGCACCGCCAGCACCCCGCGCCCGCCGCGCACGGCGGCCAGCACCCGCCAGGGCTGGGGGCGGAAGACCAGGGCGTCCACGGACAGCGTGCTGCCGGTGAGGTGCCCGAACAGGTCTTCCAACTCGGGGGCGACGTCCTCGCCGTCGGCCAGGCCGGCCGCGCCGAGCGCGTGGAACACCTGCGCGCCCAGGGCGTCGCGCTCGGCCATCGTCTCGCCGTGCGAGGGGACTTCCAGCGGGTAGGGCGGTTCACCCGCGCCCAGGTCCTCCCAGAGGAGGTCGAACTCCAGGTGGGACAGGACGACCGCGGTCCCGGAACGGCGTGCCATGCCGACCGAAGGTAGTGGGGCGGGGCGGGTGCGCGGGCGGGTATCGCCGAAGTTCCCGGGAACCCGAGCGGACCTCGCGGACTCGGCGGCGGGGCCGGCGGCTCGTACGCTGCCCGGCATGGACGTCGGCCACGGGTTGCTCACCGTCCGGGCGTCGGGCGCGGCGGCGGCCAGGGCCGCGCTCGGGGGCGCGCCGCCGCGGGACGTCCAGTTGCTGATGGGCTGCGCGGTGCCCAAGGGCCTGCCCGAGCGGGGCGCGGCGCTGCGGCTGCCGGACGCGTCGCTGCACGCCTCCCCCGCGGGCGTGGTGCTGCTGACCGTCGCGGAGGCGCGGCTGACCATCGGCTTCGGCGAGCTGAAACCGCTGATGTTCCAACCGGTCCCGGTCGAGCCGCCGCTGCGCGCGGTGTTCACCGGCGCCGTGGCGCACGTGCTGGCCGCCGCGCGGGCGTTGGACCCGCACGGCCTGTCGCACCACCTGGTCGGGCTGGCGGAACTGGTGCTGCGCAGCGCGTTGAAGGCCGAACTCGACCGCGTGGACGCCCTGGCCTCGCGCCGCCGTGAGGCGTTGGACTACATGCGCGAGCACCTGTCCGACCCGGCGTTGAGCGCGGACCGGGTGGCCGAGGCGCTGTTCATCTCGCGGCGGCGGCTGTACCAGCTGTTCGACGACGGGCAGGGCGTGTCGGAGCGCATCCGGGGCCTGCGGATCGACCGGGCGAAGGCGTTGCTCAGCGACCCGGCGAAGGCGGCGAAGGGCATCGGCGAGATCGCCCGGGACTGCGGTTTCGTCAGCGCCGCCCACTTCTCGCGGACGTTCCGCCAGGTCGTGGGCGAGACGCCGACGCGCTACCGGTCCCGCTGAACTCGATCCCGGACACGAACCGCCCGGCCACCTCGGAGACGTCCCACCACCCCCGCCCGGTGGTCGAGTGCAGGGTGAACACGACGGCCGTCCGACCGGCGCGCACGACGACCTGGAGCTGCGCCCCCACGGCCGTCGCCCGTTCGATGATCACCACGGGGTACCCGGTGGCGGTGACCCCTTCGGTGACGTCCCGGACGGCCGCCCCGTCGAGCCCCAACCCGACCCGGTCGTCGGGCACCTGCTCCCCCGGCACGACCGCCGCCACCAGCAACGCCGGATCGGCCCGCGGGTGCTCCACGACGGCGAGCAACGCGGCCCCGTGCCGGTGCGCGAGGTCGGCGGCTTGGACGGCGGACACCTCAAGCCCGGGATCGTGCACCCCCTTGATCCGCCGCAAGACGTCCACCAGCTCGGCAGCCGTGCGCTCAGGCGCACCCAACGCCACCGGGGTCACCCCCGGCACAGGGGGAACCCTCACCCGAGCCCCGCCAAGAACGCCGCCGCCCCGGACTTGTCGGTCCCGGATGGGACAATGGAATCGGGGGCCGGCGGCCGAGCCAACGTCCGCCCACCGAACAACACGGAAGCCAACTCCTCCGCCACCACCGAGAACCCGGCCAAGGTCTCCGCGAACCCACCGCGCGCCGCCGGGCCACTCACGTCCACCGGCGTCCCGGCGTGCGCCGCTTCGGTTTCCCGCAGGCGTTCGGCGACCCGGCGGGCCGCGGCGTGGTGGTCCCGTTCGAGCGAGCGCGCCTCCGCCAGCACCTCCTCCAGCCGCCGCGCCAGGTCGTCGTGCCGGGCCACGGCCGCCGCGTGCGCCTCGCCGTGCGCCGGGGTGAACGACGCCAACGCCCCGGTGTGGTCCACCTCGTCGGCGGCGTCGGCGAGTTGCCGGCGCAACCGCACCGCCCGCGCGTCCAACTCCTCCGCCCGCCGCCGGTTGCCCAGCAGCTCACCGGCCCACGCGTCGAGCACCTCCGCCGCCGCCCGCATCGCACGGCGCACCGCCGCCAACTCGGACACCACGGCCTCCCACCGCGCCGCCAACCCCTCCGCCGCCGCACCCGACCAGCCCGCGGGCACCACCGGCACGTCCACGCCCAACGCGCACCGCCGGCTCACCGCGGCGACGGCCTCCGCGTCACCCGGCGTCGGGTCGAACCCCAGGCCCCGGTAGTCGGTCACGACAACTCGTCCGCCCGCCGGTACGCCTCGCCCGCCTCCCGCACCGACACCGCCACATCCGCCAACCCCACGGCCCGCAACCGGTCCACCCACCCGGCGACCAGCCCTTCGACCGCCTCGGTGGCGCCTTGCGGCCCCAGGTCACCCACCGGACCGTCCACAGTGGACACGACGTGGGCGAGTTCGTCGGCCGACTCGGCGAGCCGGTTCGCGTACCAGGCCAGTTCGTCCGGATCGACCCGGAAGCCGTCGCTCATTCGCCCAGCACCGGCGGGAACGCGGGCGGCAGGTCGTCGAGCAGGTCCAGGCCGTCGTCGTAGCGGTTGCGGTGCTCGCGGTCCTCTTCCCGGTTCGCCGGGGCCAACGGCGGGTACATGCCGTAACCCGCACCCCCAGCCGCACCCGCGGACCCCACAACCCCGCCCCGCCCCACCACACCTGGCCCGCCCCCCAGCACACCAGCCGCCCCACCGGGCCCCATCGGCCCGAACCCACCCCCACCACGCCCGAACCCGCCGGCAGCCGCCCCACCAGGCCCAAACCCGCCGTGCCCAGCCCCATACCCCGCCGCACCACCCGGCCCGTAACCCGCCGCACCACCCGGCCCATAACCTGCGACCCCACCCGACCCGGTCACCGCCGCAACGGTCGTCGTGTCCTGCCGGCCGGGCGCAGGCGTCTCCGCGTCGAACACCGGCCGCGACCCACCCGGAACCTGCTCCGCCGGGATCCGCTCCGCCGCAATCTGCTCCGCCGGGATCCGGGCACCCGCCGGCGCGGGGGCGTCGAACGTCGGCAACCCTTCATGCACCCCGCGGCTGGCGTGCTCGTAAGCCACCATCACGTCCACCGCCCGCGCCTTCGCCGCCTGCTGCTCCTCCTTGTCCGGCTTGTGGTCGTCCAGGAGCTGCCGCAGGAAGTACGCGCCCTCGGGCCCGTCGAGGGTCGTCACGTCGTACCCCTCGCGGAACCACTTCTCCGCGTCCGGGTGGACCGGCTCGGGCATCCGCCGCGCCGCCTCCTCCACCGCCGACGTGTACGCCGTCATCCCGGTGCCGACCCCGTACGCGCGGCGCGACGCGTCGGCCGCCCACTCCGTCAGCCGCGACGCCGACTCCGCCGCCACGACCGACGACGGCCCGTGCCACGACATGACCAGCCGCTGCACCAGCTGCTGCACGTCCCCGGTGGCGCGGTCCACCTCGGTGGCCAGGGCCTGCCAGTCGTGGGCGCGCTTGCCCATCCGGCCGGTGTCGGCGGACTTGACCATGTCCCACAGCTCGCGGTGGGTGTAGACGGCCCAGTTGATGTCGCCGAACTTCTCCGGCAGCCGGTTGGCCTCCTTCTGCCGCCGGACGCGCCGCGCCTGGCGCAACGCCCGCGCGCTCGGCCGGTGGTCTTCGGAGTGGAAGCGGTTCTTGCGCTGCTCGGTCACTTGCGCCTCATCGTGTCCGCGACGGCCTCGTCCTGGGTCTGGTGGGTGGTGCCGACCTGGCGCAGGGCCTCGCGCAGCGCGCCCAACTCCTCCAGGTAGGACCGCAACGCGCCCTGCACCCCGCTGTGCCCGCCCCGCAGCCCGAACGCGGCGCGCATGTGCCGGGCGACCGGGCCGCGGCCGTCGCCGAACGGGCGTTCCAGCTCGACGGACTCCCCGAGCCGGGCCTCGATCTCGTCGTACAGCCCGTCCAGCCGGCGCAACGCCTCGGCCAACTCGGCCGGGTCCAGCGCGATCCGGTCGCCGCCCAGCGCCACGACGTCCGCCGAGCCGGCCCCCGTGGGCGCGGCGACGTCCGGTGGGCGCTCGTGCCGCGGCTTGTCGCGTTCGAGGTCCTTGAGCAGCCGTCGAGCGTGTTCCTCGTCGCGGACGCGTTCCATGACCGACATCGTGGCGGGCCGTCGCGCTGAGTGCCAGAGCCGGTGCACAGCGGAGCACTTCCCCTGCACGCCCGGACAAGCGCCGGATGTGCGACCATTGCACCCCGTGCCGTCACCTGCCGTTCAGCCCCGCGTCGTGCTGCTCGCCGGTCCGTCCGGTTCGGGGAAGTCCACCCTCGCCGCCCACCTGGGCCGGCCCGTGCTGCGCCTGGACGACTTCTACCGCGAGGGCGACGACCCGATGCTGCCGCGCGACGCGAACGGTCGGCCGGACTGGGACGCCGAGGAGTCGTGGCACACCGCGGACGCGCTGGCGGCCGTGATCGAACTGGCGACGACCGGTCGCGTCGAGGCCCCGGTGTACGTGCTGGGCGAAGACCGCCGGGTCGGGTGCCGCGTGGTGGAGGCGGAGGGGCTGTTCATCGCGGAGGGCCTGTTCGCCGACCGGCTCGTGGCCGGTTGCCGTGAGGCGGGAGTGTTGGCGGACGCGATCGTGTTGGCGCCCAACGCTTTCGTGACGTTCGTGCGGCGTTTCGCGCGGGACGTGGCGGAGGCGCGCAAGCCCGTGCCGTTGCTGCTGCGACGGGGTTTGCGGTTGTTGTGGGAGCAGCCCGGCGTGGTGCGGCGATGCGCGGCGGCAGGCATGCGACGCCTGACCCCGCGCCAGGCGACGCAGGCGTTGGGGCGGCCTCCGGCCCCCGTCTCCATGGTCTCACGGGGGTCTGACATTCCCGCGGAAAACGCCTCCGAGCCCGCCCGCTAGGCCTCACCCGACCTGACAATCCCACCCTCACCGCCGGCTTCGCATCACCACCACCCCACCCCTGCGGCTCTTCGCCGCGCTCCGCGCGGCGGTGCATTCATGCACAAACCGAGGGCTTCGTGTCCCCCACCGTATGGCCTGCCCGAAGGGCTACCGCACTTTCCCGGGGCCGGGCCAAAAAGTTTTGCGAGGAACGAGCAAAAGTTTTTCGACCGACCCCGGGAAAGTGTGGTTGGCTCCGCCAGGCCATGCGGTGGGGGACACGACGCCCGTCACCCCCATTGGCGGCCTCCAGGCCGCCCTTGTCTTGAGAGCGCGCCAGCGCGTCCGCTTGAGAGCGCCAGCGTCACGCCCAAAGCTCTTAGAGCTAAGCGCGGTGACCCGTTGAGACGGGCGAACTAGGCCATAAGGCGGCATTTCGTTCACAGAACGGCACGAGGCCGTTACAGTCAGCCCGTCTGGGAGCGCTCCCAGAACCTCGACGAGGAGGTGACGTACGTGACGACCCGACGATGGTTCGCCGCGGCGGCGCTCGCTGCCGCCGGGCTGCTGGTCGCCGTGCTCGTGAACGCGACAACGGCGTCCGCCCACGGCGCCATGATGAAACCCGGCAGCCGCACGTACCTGTGCTGGCAGGACGGCCTGACCCCGCAGGGCAACATCGTCCCGGTCAACCCGGCCTGCGACGCCGCGGTGAAGGCCGGCGGCACCAACGCGCTCTACAACTGGTTCGGCGTGCTGCGTTCCGACGGTGCCGGCCGGATGGCGGGTTTCATCCCGGACGGCAAGCTCTGCAGCGGCAACAACCCCACGTTCTCGGGCTTCGACATCGCCCGTGACGACTACCCGGTGACCCACCTGACCGCGGGCGCCAACTTCAACTACGCCTACAACATGTGGGCCCACCACCCGGGCACCTTCCGGCTCTACGTCACCAAGGACAGCTGGAGCCCGAACCGCCCGCTGGCGTGGAGCGACCTGGAGTCCACGCCGTTCCTGTCGGTCACCGACCCGCCCCGCTCGGGCTCGGTCGGCACGGCGGAGGGCCACTACTACTGGAGCGGTCGGCTCCCGTCGGGCAAGTCGGGCCGGCACATCGTCTACTCGGTGTGGCAGCGCTCGGACTCGACCGAGACCTTCTACAACTGCTCCGACGTCGTCTTCGACGGCGGCAACGGCGAGGTGACCGGCGTCGGCCGACCCGGCGGCACCACCCCGCCCACCACCACCACGACGACGACGACCACGACCACCACCACGACCCCTCCCCCGTCGGGGTCGCACTGCATGGCGATCTACAAGATCACCAGCACCTGGAACGGCGGCTTCCAGGGCGAGGTCGAGATCATGAACCACAGCACCAGCCCGTACAACGGCTGGACCGCGAAGTGGACGTTCTCCGGCGGCCAGACCATCACCAACGTCTGGAACGGCGTGAAATCCGGCTCGGGCGCCGAGGTGGTCGTCAAGAACGCGGAGTGGAACCGGACCGTGGGCGTCGAGCAATCGGTGACCTTCGGCTTCACCGCGAACACGACCGGCACCAACCCGCTGCCTGAAGTGACCTGCACCAGCCCGTAGGACCCCAGCTCGTGGGCGCTGCGCCCACGCACAGCGCCCACGAGCAGCCCACCAACCGCCCGCGAACCGCCCCGAGCTAGTCCAGGCGAAAGCCGTACGGAAGTTCCAGCCGATGCCGCGCCAACAGCTCCGCGTCGGCGAGCAGTTCACGGGTCGGACCGTCCGCCACCACCACGCCACCGTCGACGAGCACGCTGCGCGGGCACATCTGCAGCGCGTACGGCAGGTCGTGGGTGACCATCAGCATCGTCCGGTCCAGGCCCAGCAGGACCTCGGCCAGCTCGCGCCGCGCGACCGGTTCCAGGTTCGCCGACGGCTCGTCCAGCACCAGGACCTCCGGGTCGCACGCCAGCACGGTCGCCAACGCCACCCGCCGGCGCTGACCGCCGGACAGGTGCAGCGGCGAGCGGTCGGCCACGTCGGACATCCCGACCGCCGCCAACGCCGCCCGGACCCGTTCGTCCAACTCCTCCCCGCGCAGCCCGAAGTTAGCCGGGCCGAACGCGACGTCCTGGCGCACGGTCGGCAGGAAGAGCTGGTCGTCGGGGTCCTGGAAGACCACGCCCACGCGACGCCGGACCTCCCGCAGGTTCTCCCTGGTCACCGGCAGGCCCGCGACCTCGATCCGCCCCGACCCCCCGCTGAGCACCCCGTTCAGGTGCAGCACGAAGGTCGTCTTGCCCGCGCCGTTGGGGCCGAGCACCGCCACCCGCTCGCCGCGCTCGATCCGCAGGTTCACCCCGTAGAGGGCTTGGTGGCCGTCCGGGTAGGCGAACGCGAGCTTCTCCACCAGCAACGCGGGCGCGGTCGTCGTCGCAGGCACCGCTTCCACCGCCACGCTCCCCCGCCCGTCCGGCATCCGGCCCGTCCAGCCGCGCGACACCATAGCCAGGTGCACCCGCTCGCCGCGCTCGTAGGACCGGATGAACAGGCTGCCGACGCCCTTCGCGGTGGCGCCCAGCTGCCACAGGAAGCGCGGGTCGTCACCGCGGGAGATGCGGGCGACGCGCATGCGCTTGGCCTCGGCCACGACGACCTCGGCGTAGCGCAGCATGAGCGTGGCGATGGTGACCAGGACCGACGGCATGCGCAGGCGTTGCAGGCCCAGCAGCAGGTCCTGCGGCGCGGTCGTGGCGGCCAGGGTCAGCGACACCAGGACGCCGAGCGTGCCCTTGGCCAGGATGTTCCAGCCGGCCAGCGCGCCCTCGACGGACACCGTCACGCCGAAGAAGTCCGTGTACGGGGCGTGGCCGGTGAACGGCAGCGCGAAGGCCAGCACCACGAACGGCAGCTCGATCAGAGCGCGCGACGCGAACCACGTCGGCGGGACGCGCGCGACGAACCACACGGCCGTGATCGCCAGGAGGTAGACCCCGAACGCGGGGAACGCCTCGCGCGGCGTGGCCACCACGCACAGCACCGCGACGACCGCGGCGACGATCTTGACCTGCGGCGGGAGGCGGTGCACCGGCGAGTCGCCCGGCCGGTGCAGGACGCCGTTCACTTGGCCGTCGGCGAACGCTTGCGCAGCAACCAGAACAGCCCGCCGGCCACGACAAGGGTCAGCACGACACCGACCACGCCCGCCAGGCCGGTGAACCGGTCGTCGCCGCCGAGCGCGTAGTCGGCGAACGGGCCTTCGGCCAGCGGGTGGTCCTGGGCGTGCTCGGCGATGCCGTGCTCCTCGGTGACGAAGTCGAGCCCGTCGGGGTCGGAGCTGGCGAAGTAGGACACCGCGCCCGCGAGCACCAGGCTCACCAGCGCGAACCACACGAAGAAGCGCTTCACGCCTTCAGCTCCAGCTTCTGCGGCACGCCGCGCAGCAGGTACACCAGGTCGGGTCGGGCGGCGGCGACGGCGGTGACCGTGGCGGCCGTGATCACGCCCTCGCCGATGCCGATCAGGACGTGCACGCCCAGCACGGCGGTCGCGACGGTGCCGAACGAGACCCCGCCCGCGCCGCCGATCGCGTACTCCACGACGAAGCCGAAGCTCGCCAGCACCGTGTTGACCAGGGCGGACAGGAACGCGACCAGCGCCAGGCCGCCCTTGCCGCGCTTGGCCAGGCCGCGCAGGGCGACGGCGGTCAGGTAGCCGACGGCGGTGCCGATCAGGGCCATGTTGGTGACGTTCGCGCCCAGCGCCGTCACGCCGCCGTCGGCGAAGAACAGCGACTGCACGACCAGCACGATCGTCACGCACAGCGCGCCGACCCACGGTCCGACCAGGATCGCGGCGAGCGCGCCGCCCAGCAGGTGCCCGCTGACGCCGGGCAGCACGGGGAAGTTGAGCATCTGGGTGGCGAAGACGAACGCCGCCACCAGGCCCGCCATCGGCGCGGTGCGGTCGTCCAGGTCACCCCGGGCCTTGGCGAGGGCGACGCCGACCCCCACCACGGCGACGGCGACGAACAGCAGCGACGTCGGCGCGTTGAGCAGGCCGTCGCTCATGTGCATGGCTACCGGTTCGGACACGGTCAACACCGTAATTGCCAGTACCCCGCTATGGCCAGCAGCGTGCAACAAAGGCCCTGTGAGGTCAGCCGCCCGGCGCAGCCCAACCTACCGCGCCCAAGGCGGCCACGCGGGGTGCAATGGACCCGACGGGTGCGGCCCCGCCAACCCGCCGGCCCCATCCCGCCTCAGCGCGCGGCCGAACCGGACTCGCCCCGCCTCAGCCCGCCGCCGGACCGGTCCAGCCGGCGGGCACGTGCCCGATGCGGACGCGCTGCGGGTGGTCGCCCACCGGCACGGAGGTGATCTTGCGGCCCGTGGCGAAGTCGATCGCGGTCACCTGGTCCGCGCCGCTCTCGGAGATCACGCACGCCTTGCCGTCACCGCTGACCGTGGCCCAGTACGGCTTGGCCGCGGGGACGAGCGGGCCCTCGGCGAGGGTCGCGCGGTCCACGACCGTCGCGTAGTCGTCCATGGTCCCCGCGACGCAGAGCTTGGTGCCGGTGGGGTTCATCGACATGCCGTGGTGGCGGGAGTCGTTGACCCAGGTGGTGCGGTCCTCGCTGGTGGCCGGGTTCTTGGGCAGGGTCTTGGCGCGGGTGACGCGGTCGGCGGCGACGTCGTACTCCAGGAAGCCGTTGAAGAACGACACCTGGAAGTACAGCTTGGACTCGTCGGGCGTGAACGCCACCGGGCGCACCGAGTCGGACAGGTCGGAGCGGCCGAACGCGTCCAGGCGCTGCCGCATGTCGATCACCTTGACCTGCTGGAACGTGGCGGCGTCCACGACGGTGATGCGGCGGTCGCCCTTGGTGAAGTCCAGCCACGGCGCGTCGAGGTCGGTGTTGACCTCGCCGATGGACATGTTCCACAGGCGGGTGCCGCCGTCGGTGTAGACGTTCTCGTGCGGCTTGTCCCCGGCGGCGAACCGGCCGACCTCGCGGCCGGTGGTGATGTCGAGGACGTGGACGGTGTTGGAGGTCGAGGCGGACACCGCGACCCGGCGGCCGTCCGGCGACACGGTCATGTGGTCGGAGCGGAAGCCGGACACCGGGAACCGCCACTTGACGCGGCCGGTGGCCAGGTCGATCGACACCACGTCGGCGAAGCTCGGCCGGGACGCGACCACGGCCGTGCCGTCGGGGGTGGTGAACATGTCGTCGACGAACTGGTCGTGGCCCTCGCCGGGGCCGTTGCGGATGCCGAGGAAGAAGGCGAGCTTGACCGGGTTGAGGTAGATCTCCCGCAACCGCTCCTCGCGGTCGGGGATCACGTTGACGCGGGCGATCCTCGCGAAGTCGCCGGTGGCGGCGATGACGTCGGCGGTGCCGTCCCAGTTGTTGCCGACGAACAGCACCTGGCGCAGGGGTGGTTCGGCGGTGGCCGGCGCGGAGGTCGCGAGCAGGGCGCACGCGGCGAGCAGGACCGCCGTTCGGAGTGGTCGCACGGGGACACCTTTCGGCTGGGTGGCGACCAGGGAAGCGCCTTTCGGCGGTCCGGCGGTAGGGGAACGCGCCCAACGACCCGCAAGCTCGTTGTGCCAGTGCCACAACTTCGAGGGGGCGCGGTGCGCGACGAGCTGGTGCAGCTGGTGTTCCGGGACATGGCGACGGACGGGCGCGTGGTCGAGGAGCTGGTCCGGGTGGCGCGGCGCAGCTCGGCGGACGTGGCGGCGCTGCCGGAGGCCGAGACCCGGCGGCACGTGCAGGTGCTGCTCGCCGCCGCGCTGGACTTCTTCGAACGGCCGGGCGAGCCCGACGAGCGCCACTTCGCCGCCGCCGAGGCGCTGGGCGCGGACCGGGCGGCGCAGGGCATCTCGATCGACGGCCTGCTGCGGGGCGTCCAGGCGGGTCGGGCGGAGGCGATGAGGATCGCCACCGCGCGGGGCCGGGCGGCGGGCGTGCCGACGGAGGCGATCCTGGAGGCGGTGCTGGACATGGACCGCTACACGGGGGCGTTGGAGCGGCACGTGGTGCACGGCTACCACACGGCCGAACTGGAGCTGTCCCGCACGACCCGCGACGCCGCCACCCACCTCCTGCGCCGCCTGCTGCTGGACGACGACGCGGTGGCCCCGGCGGAGCTGTCCCGAGCCGGCCTGACCCCGGGCCGCCGCTACCACTGCCTGGTCTCGGACGTGAGCGACCCGGGTCGGGCGCGGGTGCTGGAGCAGCACCTGCGACGGTCGGGCGGGGTGTTCGGGCTGGTGGAGGGCCGGTTGACCGGCCTGGCCGCTCGTGTTCCGGCGGCCGTGCCGGGGGTGCTGCTGGTGGTGGCGCCGGCGAGCGCCCTGACCGCCGTGCACGCCGTCCACCCGCTGTGCGTGGCGGCGCTGGGCCTGGCGGGCGCGGGGGCGACCGGGGTGCGGCACCTGACCGACCTGGCGGGCGAGGTCGCGCTGCACGCCCAACCGGTGCTCGCCGACCTGCTGGCGAACTCCCTCCCGGGCCTGGACCGCGCGGACGACTTCCACCGCGAACTGGTCGCCACGGCGATGGTCTACCTCGACCACGGCCAACGCCTGGGCCACGCCGCCGCCGCGCTGCACGTGCACCCGAACACGGTGCGGTACCGGCTGGACCGGCTGGCCGAGATCACCGGCACGCGGTGGGACGACGACCCTCCCCCGGTCCTCACGAGCCTGCGCCGCTGGTGGTCGCTGCACGTCTGGCTGAACCGGTGAACGAGCGCCGGGTCCGGCGGCCCAGCGCGTGCGGGTCGTCGAGGTCGGCGCCGGCGCGGGACCCCCTATGATCTGCCGCGATGACTCTCACCGACCTGCTGCCGCCCACCCCCGACGCCGACCTCCTCTACGACACCTTCGCGGAGTGGGCCCACCAGCGGGGGCTTGAGTTGTACCCCGCGCAGCAGGAGGCGCTCATCGAGATCGTCTCCGGGTCGAACGTCATCCTCAGCACACCCACGGGCTCGGGCAAGAGCCTGGTCGCGATCGGCGCGCACTTCGCCGCCCTCGCCGAAGGCAAGCGGACCTACTACACCGCCCCCATCAAGGCGCTCGTCTCCGAGAAGTTCTTCGCGCTCATCGACACGTTCGGCGCCGAGAACGTCGGCATGATGACCGGCGACGCCAGCGTCAACGAGACCGCCCCGATCATCTGCTGCACCGCCGAGATCCTGGCCAACATCGCCCTGCGCGACGGCACGGCGGCGGACGTCGGCCAGGTCGTCATGGACGAGTTCCACTTCTACTCCGAGCCCGACCGCGGCTGGGCGTGGCAGGTCCCGCTGATCGAACTGCCCCAGGCGCAGTTCCTCCTGATGTCGGCCACCCTCGGTGACGTCACCTTCTTCGAGAAGGACCTCACCCGCCGCACCGGCCGTCCGACCACGACCGTCCGCTCCGCCCAGCGCCCGGTCCCGCTGAACTTCCAGTACGTCCTCACCCCGCTGCACGAGACCATCGAGGAACTCCTGCACGGCCGCGAGGCCCCGATCTACGTCGTCCACTTCACCCAGGCCTCCGCCCTCGAACGCGCCCAGGCCCTGATGAGCGTCAACGTCGCCACCCGCACCGAGAAGGACGCCATCGCCGCCATGATCGGCCGGTTCCGGTTCACCTCCGGGTTCGGCAAGACGCTCTCGCGCCTGGTCCGGCACGGCATCGGCGTGCACCACGCGGGCATGCTGCCCAAGTACCGCCGGCTGGTCGAACAGCTCGCGCAGGCCGGTCTGCTGAAGGTCATCTGCGGCACGGACACGCTCGGCGTCGGCATCAACGTGCCGATCCGGACGGTCGTCTTCACCGCGCTGTCCAAGTACGACGGCACCCGCACCCGCCACCTCAAGGCGCGCGAGTTCCACCAGATCGCGGGCCGCGCCGGCCGAGCCGGGTACGACACCGTCGGCACGGTCGTCGTCCAGGCGCCCGACCACGTCGTGGAGAACGAGAAAGCGCTGGCCAAGGCGGGTGACGACCCGAAGAAGCGGCGCAAGGTGGTGCGCAAGAAGGCACCCGAGGGGTTCGTGTCCTGGAGCGACCAGACCTTCGAGCGGCTCAAGAACGCCGAGCCCGAGCCGCTCACGTCCAGCTTCCAGGTCAGCCACGCGATGCTGCTCAACGTGATCGGCCGTCCCGGCGACACGTTCGCCGCCATGCGCCACCTGCTGGAGGACAACCACGAGGACCGGCCCGCGCAGCGCCGGCACATCCTGCGGGCGATCTCGATGTACCGGGCGCTGCTCGCGGCGGGCGTGGTGGAGCGCGACGGCGACCACATCCGGCTCACCGTGGACCTGCAGGTCAACTTCGCGCTCAACCAGCCGCTGTCGCCGTTCGCGCTGGCCGCGATCGAGCTGCTGGACCGGGAGTCCCCGTCCTACGCGCTGGACGTCCTGTCCGTCATCGAGTCCACATTGGACGACCCGCGCCAGGTGCTGTCCGCGCAGGAGCACAAGGCGCGCGGCGAGGCCATCGGCGCGATGAAGTCCGAGGGCATCGAGTACGACCAGCGGATGGAGCTGCTGGAGGACGTCACCCACCCGAAGCCGCTCGCGGAGCTGCTGGAGGCGGCGTTCACCACCTACCGGCGCGGGCACCCGTGGGTCGCCGACCACCACCTGTCGCCCAAGTCGGTGGTGCGGGACATGTTCGAGCGGGCGATGACGTTCGCCGAGTACGTGTCGTACTACCAGCTCGCCCGGTCCGAAGGTCTGGTGCTTCGGTACCTCGCCGACGCCTACAAGGCGCTGCGCCAGACCGTGCCGGGCGACGCGAAGACCGAGGAGCTGTCCGACCTGGAGGAGTGGCTGGGCGAACTGGTCCGCCAGGTCGACTCCAGCCTCATCGACGAGTGGGAGAAGTTGCGCAACCCGGCCGACGACACGGTCGTGGACGAGGCGCCGCCGGCGGTCACGCGCAACATGAGGGCGTTCCGCGTCCTGGTGCGCAACGCGTTGTTCCGCCGCGTGGAGCTGGCCGCCCGGCGCAACTACTACGAGCTGGGGCAACTCGACGGCGACTCGGGCTGGACGGCCGAGGACTGGCAGGACGCGCTGGAGCCCTACTTCGAGGAGCACGACGAGATCGGCATCGGCCCGGACGCGCGCGGCCCGCAGCTGCTGGTGATCACCGAGGAGCCCGGCCGCTGGACGGTCCGCCAGATCTTCGACGACCCCGCGAAGGACCACGACTGGGGGTTCACCGCCGAGGTGGACCTCGCCGAGTCCGACGAGGCCGGCACCGCGGCGCTGCGGATCACCGAAGTCGGCAGGCTCTAGGCGACTTCGGGCCGATCGGCGGCGAGCCGGGCGTTCGGGGCCATCCGGTGGTACTCCGGACAGGGTCGGAGTACCAGCATGTCAAGGTCTCTACGGGGAGCGGAGGCGAGTTGACCCTGTCGCAGGACGAGTTCGGGGTGCTCGGACCGCTGGTGGTCCGCCGGGACGGGAGGACCGTCCCGATCACCGCCGCGAAGCACCGGATCGTCCTGGCGACGCTGCTGCTCGGCGCGAACCGGTCGGTGCCCGCCAGCGACCTGATCCGCCGCGTGTGGGGCGAGGTGACCCCCGACCGGGCCGCCCAGACGCTGCCGGTCTACGTGATGCGGCTGCGCCGCGCGCTGGGCGACCCGCCGCTGATCCACACCACCCCGACCGGCTACCGGATCGACCTGCCGCGCGACGCGCTGGACCTGCACCGGTTCGCCGACCTGGCCGAGCGGGGCGCGGCGCTGGCGGCGGCGCGGGACTTCGAGGGGGCGCGGGCGGTCTACGAGCAGGCGCTGGGGCACTGGCGCGGGTCGGCGCTGGCGGACGTGCCGTCGGAGTCGCTGCACGAGACCGAGGTGCCCAACCTGACCGAGCAGCGGCTGCGGGTGACCTCCGAGCTGATCGACGTGAAGCTGCGGCTGGGCCGGTGCGACGAGGTGATCGCCGACCTGCGCCGGCTGACGGCGCAGCACCCGCTGCGCGAGCGGTTCTGGTCGCAGCTGATGGTGGCGCTGTACCGGGCGGACCGGCAGGCCGACGCGCTGGACGCCTACCGGCAGGCGTCCACGGCGCTGGCCCGCGAGCTGGGCGTGGACCCCAGCGACCGGCTGCGCGCGGTGCACCACGCGATCCTCACCGGCGACCCGTCGCTGCACCAGCCGGCCGCCGACACGTGGGCTCCCGTCTCGCAGCTGCCCGCTCCCGTGGGCAACTTCGTGGGGCGGGCCGCCGAACTGGCCCGGGTGACGGCGCTGCTGACGCGGGCGGCGGCGACCGTCGTGGTGTGCGGCCCGCCGGGCGTGGGCAAGACGGCGTTCGCGACGGCCGTGGGGCACGCGGTGCGCGACCGGTACCCCGACGGGCAGCTGTACGTCAACCTGCGCGGGCACTCCACATCCCCGCCGCTGACCACGTCCGCGGTGCTGGCCCGGTTCCTGCGGGCGATGGGCGTGCGGGCCGACCACATCCCGGTGGACGAGGAGGACCTGGTCCGCGGCTACCGGGCGCGGCTGCGCGGCCGGCGGGTGCTGATCACGCTGGACAACGCGGCGTCGGTGGAGCAGGTGCTGCCGCTGCTGCCCGGCGACCCGGGCTGCTCGGTGGTCGTCACCAGCCGCAACGAGCTGCGCAAACCGTTGCGGGCCACGCTGGTGCGGCTGGACGTGCTGCGCGGCGACGAGGCGTGGAAGCTGCTGGCCCGGTCGCTCGGGCCGGAGGCGGCGGTGGCGCAGTTCGACGCGATCGCCGAGCTGGCCCGGCTGTGCGGGTACCTGCCGCTGGCGCTGCGCATCGCGCTGGGCAACCTGATCGGGGCCGCCCACCTGGACATCGAGTCCTATGTGGACGAGCTGCGCGGCGGTGACCGCCTGGCGGCGCTGGCCGTGGACAACGACGACACCGCCGCGATCCGCCGGGCGTTCGACCTGTCCTACGCGGCCCTGCCCGACGACGCGGCCCGCCTGTTCCGCCTGGTGGGGCTGGTGCCCGGCCCGGACTTCAGCGCCGCCGGCGCGGCGGCCCTGCTGGACGCGCCGCTGCCCGAGGCCCAGCGCCTGCTGGGCGAGCTGGCGTCGGCGCACCTGGTGCAGCGGGTCGGGGCGGACCGGTTCGTGCTGCACGACCTGCTCAACGACTACGCCGCCGACCGGGCGGCGTTCGAGGGCGAGGACCTGGCGGCGGCCCGGCGGCGGCTGTTCGACTGGTACCTGCGCACGGCGGTCGAGGTCGGCGACGTGCTGTACCCCGAGCTGCGCCACGCCCCGTCCGGCCCGCCGACCATGACCGCCGACGCCGCGCGGGCGTGGCTGACCGCGGAACGCCCCAGCGTCCTGGCCGCGACCGAGCACTGCGCCGCGCACGGCCCGTTGCCGCTGTCGTGGCAGCTGATCGACGCGGTCAGCGGCTACTTCGGCTCGCACGGCCACCACGTGGAGTTCGTGCACGCGATCGCCGCCGCGCTCGGCGCCGCACGGAGGGCCGGCGACCACGACGCGGAGACGTCCATGCTGGTCTGGCTGGCCGCCGAGCACCGGAACCTGGGCGACCTGCGCGGGGCGCAGCGGTTCCTGCGGGAGGCGTCCCCGTCGGGGCGGACGCTGTGGCTGCACGCCGGGCTGGACGGCGTGGTGAACCTGGAGCTGGGCGACTTCGCCGCGGCCCGGGCGTCGTTCACCCGGTTGACGGACCTCAGCGCGGTGCTGCCGGAGGTCCCGCACGTCCGGATCGCGGCGCTGGCCGGTCTGGGCGCGTTGCACCTGATGCGGGGCGAGCTGGGCCCGGCGGGCGAGTGCCTGACCGAGGGGTTGGCCCTGGCCAGGGCGGCGGACGGCGAGAACCTGGAGGCGGCCTGCGCCGCCCTGCTGGGCCGCTGCCACACGGCCGGCGGGGACTACGGCCGAGGTGTGACCCTGCTGCGGCACGCCCTGGCGAACTGGTACCGGACCGGGGTCCGCCACGCCCGCGCCGAGGGGATGGCGCACCTGGCGACCGCGCTGTGCCTGGCGGGTGAGCACGCGGAGGCGCTGCGGACGGCGCAGCGGGCGTTGGCGCTGGTCCAGGAGCTGGGCGGGAGCCCGCGCATCGAGTCGGAGGTCCACAACGCGCTGGGGTTGGTGCTGCGCCACCTCGGCAAGCCGGGGCGGGCGGTGGCGGCGCACTTGAGGGCGCTGGAGCTGGCCACGGCCTGTGACTACCGGTACGGGGTGGCGAGGTCGCACATCCACCTGGTCCGGGCCATGGCCGAGGACGGGCGTCGGGCCGACGCGCTGCGGCACGCGCGGATCGGGCACGAGTTGGCGGTGACGGGCGGGTTCGGCGCGTTCGCCGACACCGCGGAATCCCTGCTCACGGAACTGGGCGCACCGCTTCCCTGACCGGATCACGGCCCGCCGATTGAGACCACTGCCCGCGGGCGTTGACCTCGTCGCGGGCCGGCGGGAGCATCGGGGGCCTGGCTGGCGGATCGGTGGGGGCGTGTCATGGGTGTCGGTCCGCGGGACCTCGCGGCGCTCCGGGGTGGGGTGCCGGGGTCGTCGGCCGAGCTGGTCGAGCGGCTCGCCGAGTTGGCGCGGCTGGCCAGCCGGTGGTCGGACCTGGTCCGCGAGCTGCAGGAACCCACCCACCGGATGATCGGCACGGCGGCTGCCGCGTCCGTCGGGGTGGCCGCGCGCCGGGCCGAGGAGGCGTTCCTCGAACTCGAAGTCACGCTGGGTGACGCCCAGGCCGCGCGGCGGTCATTGCCTCCGATGGGTCTCAAGAGCGAGGATGACCACCCAATGGTCTAATCGCCGACGCCGTCGAACCCGCATTGGAATTCCATGACGTCAGGACTTCCCTGCCCGATCTGCGAAGGGCCGGAACGCCGCGGGGCGCTGGAACGCAGGCTCCGCGTCCTCGCCGTGGACGACGAGGCGCCCGCCCTGGACGACCTGGTCTACCTGCTCAAGGCGGACCCCCGGATCGGGCACGTCGAGGCCGTCACCGACGCCACCAAGGCGCTGCGCACGCTGCACGCCGGGCAGGGCGTGGACGCGGTCTTCCTCGACATCCGGATGCCGGGCCTGGACGGGTTGGACCTCGCGCGCGTGCTGTCGCGGTTCGCCCAGCCGCCGCCGATCGTGTTCGTCACCGCGCACCAGGAGCCGGCCGTCGAGGCGTTCGAGCTCAAGGCGCTGGACTACCTGCTCAAACCGGTCCGCCCGGAACGGCTGGCCGAGTCGGTTCACCGGATCGTGCACGAGGTGCTGGACACCAAGACCGCCGAGCCCGCGCCCGCACCGCCGGAGAAGGCGCCGGACGTGGGCGACGAGGTCATCCCGGTCGAGCTGGGCGGCATCACGCGGTTCATCCGGCTGGCGGACATCCGGTATGTCGAGGCGCACGGCGACTACGCCCGCCTGCACACCGCCACCGGCAGCGGGCTGGTGCGGGCCGCGCTCAACGGCCTGGAGGAGCGCTGGCGGTCGGCCGGGTTCGTGCGCATCCACCGCAGCCACCTGGTCTCCCTCGGCCACATCGACGAGCTGCGCCTGGAGGACGGGCACCTGAGCGTGAACATCGGCGGCGCGGTGCTGCCGGTCAGCCGCCGGCACGCCCGGCACCTGCGCCAACTGCTGGTCCGGCGCAACCGGCAGCCGTCATGACGACCCCCGGGAAGCCCACCGAACGGGTCGTGGTGACCAGTCCGCGCACCCGCGCCCCGCGGGTGCCCCGGCCCTATCCGGCGTCGCGGGAGATCGACGAGCAGAGCGAGCTCGGCGCGGTCTACATGCGGTCGCTGATCCGGACCCAGCGGCGGCTGGGGCTGCTGCTGTGCGCGGTGGTGTGCGGGAGCGTCGCGGCGTTGCCGCTGGTCTTCACGCTCGTCCCGGCGGTCACCTCGCAGCGCCTGCTGGGGCTGCCGCTGCCGTGGCTGCTGCTGGGCGTCCTGGTGTTCCCGGTGTTCGTGCTGGCCGGGTGGTTCTACGTGCGGCAGGCCGAGCGCGGCGAGCGGGAGTTCGCGGAGCTGGTGGAACGTTCGTGACCAGCTCGTACGGCATCATCGCGGTGATCGTGGTCGCGGTCGGCACGGTGCTGGTGGGCACGTACGGGCTGCGGATCTCGCGCACCACGTCGGACTTCTTCGTCGCCTCGCGCACGGTGTCGCCGTGGTGGAACGCCTCGGCGATCGGCGGCGAGTACCTGTCGGCGGCGTCGTTCGTCGGCATCGCCGGGCTGATCTTCGCGCACGGGCCGGACATGCTGTGGTTCCCGGTCGGCTACACCGCCGGGTACCTGGTGCTGCTGGCGCTGGTCGCGGCCCCGTTGCGGCGCAGCGGCGCGTACACGCTGCCGGACTTCGCCGAGGCCCGGTTCGGCTCGCCCGCCGTCCGGGCCGTCGCCAGCGTGATCGCGCTGGGCATCGGGTGGCTGTACCTGCTGCCGCAGTTGCAGGGCGCGGGCCTGACCCTGCACACGCTCACCGGCGCGCCGGACTGGGTGGGCGCGCTCGTGGTGGCCGTGGTGGTGACCGCGAACGTCATCGCGGGCGGCATGCGCAGCATCACGTTCGTGCAGGCCTTCCAGTACTGGCTCAAGCTGACCGCGATCGCGGTGCCGGTGGCGTTCCTGGTCGTGGCGTGGCAGGCGCACGGGGCGCGCGACCTGACCGGGCCGGAGTTCCCCGTGTTCCCGCGCGAGACCACCGTTTCCTTCGACACCAACACGACCGTGCGGGTCGAGCAGCCGGTGGAGTTCCGCGGCGACGGCGTGGTGGACGGCGCCGAAGTGGACGGACCGGCCGGGTTCGGGCCGGGCGAGCACACCGTCGCGGCGGGCACGCGGCTGGTGTTCCCCGAGGGCGCGCCGGTGCCGCACGTGGCGTCGATCCCGTTCAACAGCAACGCCTCCTGGGCGCTGCCGCTGCGCGGCGGGGACGACTTCCCGCTGTACGCGGTGTACTCGCTGATCATCGCGACGTTCCTGGGCACGATGGGCCTGCCGCACGTGATCGTCCGCTTCTACACCAACCCCAACGGCCGGGCCGCGCGCCGGACGACGCTGATCGTGCTGGGCCTGCTGGGGATCTTCTACCTGATGCCGCCGATCTACGGCGCTCTCGGGCGGCTCTACACGCCGGAGCTGCTGATGACCGGGGACACCGACGCGGTGGTCCTGGTGCTGCCCAGCCGGATGGTGGACGGGGTCGGCGGGCAGTTGCTCGGCGCCCTGGTCGCGGGTGGGGCGTTCGCGGCGTTCCTGTCCACTTCGTCGGGTCTGATGGTGTCTTTGGCGGGCGTGCTGAGCCGGGACGTGCTGAGGTTCCGCGGGATCCGCGGGTTCCGGGTGTCCACTGTGCTGGCCGTGCTGGTGCCGTTGGGCATGACGTGGCTGGTGGGCAAGGTGCCGGTGGCGGACATGGTCGGGCTGGCGTTCGCGGTGGCGGCGTCGTCGTTGTGCCCGTTGCTGGTGCTGGGGATCTGGAGCACGCGGATCACCACCGTGGGCGCGGTGGCCGGGATGCTGGCCGGTGGCGTGCCCGCGCTGGTGGCGGGGTTGGTGACGATCAGCGCGGGCGGCGGCAACGTGTTCCTGGCGCGGCCGGCCGCGTGGACCGTGCCGCTGGGGTTCGTCGTGATGTACGTGGTGTCGCTGCTGACACCGCGCAAGGTGCCGCCGGGGGTGAACCACGTGATGGTGCGGTTGCACGCGCCGGAGAACCTGGGTCTGCGCAGTCAGGACCGGCTGTGAACGGCCTGTGGACCGCCGGGGCGATACTGCTCGCCGGGCTGGCCGTGGTGATCACGCTGTGGCGGACCTCCCGAGCCCGCAACGACTTCCTGACCCACGAGCAGCGGATCACGTTCGAGACCCTGCACACGGCGTGGTCCGCCGCTCCCCCGCTGCGCGCCGGGCTGGTGCCGGACGCGGCGAAGAAGTCCGCCAAGCACCTGCGGACCCTGCTGGGCACGCCGGCGCTGGCGTTGACCGACGAGACCGAGGTCGTGGCGTGGGAGGGCGGCGGCGAGCACCACGCGGCGGACGCGATGGACCTGGCGCGGGAGGTGTTCGCGACCGGGCGGACGCGGGCGTTCGACATCACGTGCGGGTCGCCGGACTGCCCGGTGCACTCGGCCGTGCTGGCGCCGTTGACGGTGGAGGGGCGGGTGGTCGGCGTGCTGGCGGCCTACAGCCGGGAGCCGTCGGCGGGGTTGGTGCGGGCGACGAACGAGGTCGCGCGCTGGGCGTCCGGGCAGTTGGAGCTGGCCGAGCTGGACCGGTCGCGGACCCGGTTGGTGGAGGCGGAGGTGCGGGCGCTGCGGGCGCAGATCTCGCCGCACTTCATCTACAACTCGTTGTCCGCCATCGCTTCCTACGTGCGCACCGACCCGGAGAAGGCGCGGACCCTGCTGCTCGACTTCGCGGACTTCACGCGGTACTCGTTCCGCCGGGCGGGTGATTTCACCACACTGTCGGAGGAACTGAGGTCGATCGACCAGTACCTGGCGTTGGAGCGGGCGCGGTTCGGGGAGCGGCTGAAGGTGACGCTGCAGATCGCGCCGGAGGTGCTGCCGGTGACCGTGCCGTTCCTGTGCCTCCAACCGCTGGTGGAGAACGCGGTCCGGCACGGCATGGAGGGCAAAGTCGGGCCGGGGCACATCACGATCCAGGCGGCGGACGCGGGCGAGGAAGCGCACATCACCATCGAGGACGACGGCATCGGCATGGACCCGGAGGCGTTGCGCCGCACCCTCGCGGGCCAGGTGGGTGAGACGGCGGGCATCGGGTTGGGCAACATCGACGAACGCCTGCGCCGCTGCTACGGCGACGACTACGGCCTGGTCGTGGAAACCGCCCAGGGGTTGGGGACGAAGATCAGCGTGCGGGTGCCGAAGTACCAGGCCGGCGTGCACGCCTGACCGCGCCACCGGTCCGACGGTGAACCGCCCGTCGTTGCCGCCGCTTCGGCGTGCGGCCGGGGCGACTCCACCCACAGTCCGCAGCACCTCGGACACCTGCGCCCCTCGACACATTGTGCCCCGGGCGGTACCGAAATCCGGTGAACCGGAACCGTTCACCTCCGGGATGCGTCTGTGTCGGTGACCAGAGCCTGTTATGGGGAGGGCAGCGCCTTGGCGTTTCGTCGTGACGTGCGCGGTTGCGGGTGGATCGGATGACGGACCCGAGCAACCCCTTGGTGGCCGCGCCACCCGCCGAGCCCGGTGGGGTGTTCAACGCCGGCACCGGTGACAACGGGTGGGCGACCGGTATTTCCATTGCCGAGTCGGCGATGGACACGTTCAACGGGATCAAGGACGGCAACTGGATCCAGGCGGGTCTGGGGATGGTCGGCCTCGCGGCGGATGCGGCGGCGATGGCGATCGACCCGTTCGGGACGTTGATGTCGTCGGCGGCGTCGTTCCTGATGGAGCATGTTCAGCCGTTGAAGGACATGCTGGACTGGCTGGCCGGCAATCCGCCGGTGATCGAGTCGTACGCGGCGACGTGGGGGAAGGTTTCCGAGGAGCTCGGGTCGATCGCCGAGGACTAC